>JAFVAS010000275.1 GCA_017480395.1 Oscillospiraceae bacterium
GCCGACGCCGCAGCCGTCGATCAGGCCGTCGCCCACATAGCCCAGGAACAGGGGCAGGTGGCCGGAGCCGCCCCCGGTGATGATGGCGACCTTGCCCGGCTTCTTCTGGGCGACGCAGTAGCAGCGCAGATCGCCCTCGACGTACTTCACCTGGTCGGCATGGGCCGCGTAAATGCCCTTGAGCATATCATCCACATAGGTCTCCGGTGCATTGATGATTTTCTTCATGAAAATGCCTCCTCTAACAGATTGAATGATCGTTTGTTCTGGCGGGAACCTCCCGCGTTCGCATGTCTTGATTTTACCGCCTGGGGCGAAACTTGTCAATCATTTTGCCCGGATTTGTGAGTTTATTTGGCGGCGTTTTGTGGGATTCCACCAGAGTGAGCGGGCAGTAAAACTGCCGGAACAGAGAAAAGGGGTGGGATCGGGCGGCGCGCGGTTCGCCGCGAGGTACAGGTCTCCGGGCCGCCGCCGCAGCGCGGGACGCCGACGGTTCGCAAATGATGCCGCCCAGGGCCGCCTTCGGTTGGGGCGGAAGGGGTTGCGCCAGGGCCGGAGCGCGGCAATTCAAAGCGGCAAAAAAAGGTTGACAAACAGTTGCGGTTAGTTTAAACTATCTAAAGTTAGAGATTGCTAATCGCGTGGAGCAAACCCTCCATGCGCCGCCTCCCGTGGGACGCCGACCGGGAGGCTGGCGGTTTTGGTCCGGCTCCGCGCGGTGTGGTCGATTTCTGAGATTTGAGCAAAGGAGTGTACGCATGAAGAAGAAAAGACTACTGTCCCTTCTGCTGGCGCTGGCCATGTCGGTCAGTCTGTTCTCCAATACGGCCTTCGCTGTGGACGATCCGGATACCGCGCAGACCGGGGAAGCCGCCGCCGCGGTGGATGAGATCGCCGTGGATGACGCCGACGCGGAAGCGCCCGTGGAAGCGGAGACCGAGAGCGATGACGCCGTGACGCCTGCGGCGCCTGAGACAGCCGAGGAGGCACCTGCGGAGGAGCCCGCCGAGGCCCCCGCCCAGGAGGAAGCCGCCCCCGTGGAGGCGGAAGCCGTGGAGACTGAGGCGCAGGAGGATGCTGTCCCTGCCGCCGAGGCAGAGGCGGAGCCCTTCAGTGGCTATGTCCTGATGAACATCCCCTACACGGTGTTCTATCAGCAGGTCGTGGGCGCCTCTAATGGTCAGGCGATTGACGCCATCACCTCGGCGACCAGCAAGAACAAGGCCGCCTATTTCTGGGATGGCAGCACCAAGAGCAATGCCGAGGTCGCCTACGGCGCGGACAAGACCATCAGCGGTGTCGCTTTCCCGGTGGCCCTCTCTGCTGAGGACTATGCCAAGCTGAACACCGAACTCACCGACGCCGATCCCTATTACGTTGAGGTTCTGGATGCCGAGCCCGCGCTGTATGTGAACGCCACCGTCGCCGATGGCGGAGCCGTCACCTTCGGGGCGCTGTCCGAGCAGCCCAAGGCCCTCGCTGGCGCGACCGCGACGATCACCGACAGCAGCAAGTACGGCGACTACCTGATCGAGATCGACAACGACGGCGGCGTGCTGACGGCAGCGGACAGAGCCACCTTTGGCGTCTACGGCGCGGTGCTCAAGACCGCCGATCAGGAGTATACCCTCTATCACCTGGAGAACATCTACTACAAGGATTTCCAGGAGCTGGCCTTCTGCACCAAGTCCGAGGCCAACGCAAAGGGCTTTGCCGCCCATAAGGACTACTTCTCCTCTTTGGAGGGTGAGACGATCACCGAGATCGTGTATTATACCACCTCCGGTGCTTATTCCATCGCCACCAGCCTGAAGGTTGCCCCCTTCAGCGGCTATGTCCTGATGAACATCCCCTATGATGTGTTTTACCAGACGGAGGGTGCGACCATCGGCGATGTGGACGCGGTTTCCTCCGCGACGAACAAGACCGGCAACTACGGCAAAGCTGGCGGTGCCTTCCATTCCGCCGTCACCGCCGAGGTTGCCTCCGACGGTACCGTCACCGCCGTGGGCGGGGCCAATGGCTCCCAGCCCCAGGGCGTGATCTGGGCGGTCAAGGCGGACAGCCTGACGGCCGTGCAGGCCCTCGGCGGCGTGGAGATCAACGACGCCTCCAGCGTTGTGACCGCCACGGTGGGCAGAGGCCAGGCCAGCTCCCAGACTCTGGTGGGCTATGAGGCGCTGACCGAGGCCCCCGCCTACTCCTACTATGTGCTGGACAGCGCCCCGGATTACTATATGGTTCTCTCCGGCGGCACCTTCTCCGCCACCAATCCCGGCGCGACACAGAGCCAGATCGAGATTCCCGTCTCCTATGGCACCAACTGGGGCGACGTTCAGCTGAATGTCTCCGCCGCCTCTGATGCCTCCGACAAGCTGGTGAACGCCATTGTCCTCACCGCTGACGACGGCACCACCGTCGGCCTGTATCACCTGGATCAGATCTGGTCGGCCAGCGAGCTGGCCTGGAAGGTGGCCTTCACCTCCGGGATGGACGGCAAGACCATCACCAATATCCGGTACTATTGCACGGTGAAGGACAGCGACACCAACGATGACGCGGCCCCGGCGTATGTGAACTATGTGTATGACTATCCCACCTCCACGGCAATCTCCCAGGTCTACACCGGGACGGTCACCGCGGACTTCACGGATGCCAACACCATCACCGTGACCGGCCTGCCCGAGGATGCCGCCAATGTGATGGCGAAGGTGTACTACACCACCGGCGGACGCAACGCCACCTACACCTATCTGACCCCGAAGGTGGTCGATCCCCAGGATGATGATATCGATCCCATTGCGGTTGCCGTGGTCGATGGCAAGATCAGCATTGTCCCCGGCTCTGTGACCAACAACGCCGGCACGACGGAGCGCTATGGCGAGCCGATCAGCGGTACGACCTATACCATCGAGCTGAGCAGCGACAACTACATCATCAAGAAGGTAACTGCGGTCTATACTGCGGATACCTACGTCTTGATGAATATCCCCTATGACAAGTTCTATGCGGCAGAGGGAACCTCCGATGTGGACGCGGTCACCTCCGCCACCCTGAACAAGCCCCGCACCGGCACCCTGGCCGGTGGCTCCTACCATGTCAATGCCGACGGCAGCGATATCACCGGTGTGATCTTCCCCGTGCTTGTGAGTGACCCGAGCGTGCTGGATGGCTACACCCAGATCACCGATGATTCCAAGATCGACATCACCGTGACCAACCGCGGCAAGGAGACCACCACCACTTATGAGGGCAAGGACGCGCTGTTCGAGGCCCCCAGCTATGCCTACTATGTGCTGAGCGAGAAGCCCGCCTACTTCAAGACGCTGAACGCCGACGGCAGCTTCTCCGCCGTGAGCGGCACCGTCTCCTCCGTCACCGACGTGATCGGCGAGGTCACCGTGGGCGGACGCCACACCGACATCGAGATCAAGCTGTCCGGCACCGAGGGGATTGACGCCAATACCGTGGTCTCCGGCGTGGTTCTGACCGACGCCGAAGGCAACAAGTACGGCCTGCGCCACGTCTACAACATCTGGCGCGGCACCGAGCTGGGCTGGGATTATGACGAGATCGACCTGATGGACAAGACCATCACCAACATCCGCTATATCACCCAGGCTGCGGTCATTGACTTCCCCGTGGAGATCACCATCGCTTCCCCGGTGCAGCCCGGTTGGCAGCAGGACGGCTCTTCCTGGAAATATGTGGAGGAAGACGGCACCTATGCCGTGGACAAGTGGGAGCAGGTCGACGGCGTGTGGTATCACTTTGATACCAACGGCATCATGCAGACCGGCTGGGTCCAGGTCGGCTCCACCTGGTACTATATGAATGCCTCCGGCGCCATGCAGACCGGCTGGGTCCAGGTCGGCTCCACCTGGTACTATATGAATGCCTCCGGCGCCATGCAGACCGGCTGGGTTCAGGTCGGCTCCACCTGGTACTATATGGATTCCTCCGGAGCCATGAAGACCGGCTGGCAGAAAATTGGCGGCACCTGGTACTACATGAATGCCTCCGGCGCGATGCAGACCGGCTGGCAGAAGATTGGCGGCACCTGGTACTATCTGAATGCCTCCGGCGCGATGGTCACCGGAACCCAAACCATCAACGGCAGAACCTATCGGTTCAGCTCCAGCGGTCAGCTGGTCGGCTGATCAGACGGATCGGCACCGCCCCCATGGGCGGTGCCGACGGGACGGACATCACAACAGACACCAGGGCCATTTCAAATGGCCCTGGTGCTGATGATGTTTATGGTTTATACTGTTCTCTGGCGGGAGTTGCCTGCTCCCCCCGGAGAACAGCATAAACAGGAGAGAACAACCCATGAAAAAACGAATCTTCAGCCTGCTGCTGGCCGCCCTGCTGCTGACGGGCTGCGGCGCCCAGGTGCAGGAGAATATAGCGCCCCAGAGCTCCGCCCCGGCGCAGGAGAGCGCCAGCGCCAGCCGCGACGTGTTCGCCATGGACACCTATATGACCATCACCTGCTACGGGGAAAACTGCGAAGCGGCGGCGGACGCGGCGGTGGAGGAGATCGAGCGGCTGGATGCCCTGCTGTCCGTCGGCAATCCGAACAGCGAGATCAGCCGCGTCAACGAGACCGGCAGCGGCACGCTGAGCGAGGACACCGCCGTCATGCTGCGCAAATCGCTGGAGCTGTACGAGGGCACCGGCGGCCGCTTTGACATCACCGTCTACCCGCTGATGGTGCTGTGGGGCTTCACCAGCGGCGACTTTGCCGTGCCGGAGGAGCAGCAGCTGCAGGCTGTCCTGGCGGAGGTGGGCAGCGATCGAATGCGGTTTGACGCCGCGTCGTCGGAGCTGACCCTGGCTCCGGGGCAGGGCATTGACCTGGGGGGCATTGCGAAGGGCTTCACCTCCGATCGGCTGATGGAGCTGTTCGCCGAGTATGGGCTGACCTCCGCCATCATCTCCCTGGGCGGCAATGTTCAGCTGTTTGGCGCGAAGCCGGATGGCTCCGACTGGCGCTGCGGCATCCAGGACCCCTTTGGGGACGGCCTGATGGGGGTGCTCACGGCCCGGGACTGCGCGGTGATCACCTCCGGGGCGTATGAGCGCTATTTCACCGGCGAGGACGGCCAGATCTACCACCACATTCTCGACCCGAAGACCGGCTATCCGGCCAACCGCGGGCTGGTCTCCGTGACCATCGTCAGCGAGAGCGGAATGCTGGCCGATGGGCTGTCCACCTCCTGCTATGTCATGGGGCTGGAGGATGCCGCGCAATACTGGCGCACGTCGTCGGAGGAATTTGACATGATTTTGATGACCGAGGGCGGCGATGTCTATGTGACCGCGCCGCTGGCGGAGCAATTCTCCACCGATTATCCCCTGTATGTCATCGATGAGGAGGACATGGAATGAATGAAACGCCAAAGGGCGTCGCGCTGAATTGGGTGCGGCCCCTGGTCTATCTGCTCCCGGCGATGCTGGCGGCGATATTTGTGTTTGTGACGCTGCCGCGCACCGAGCCGGTGCTGCGGGCCATCCCGGAGCAGCTGGAGCTGGCTCTGGATGCCATCGTCGAGGCCGCGCCCCAGGAGGAGCCGGTTCTGGACGAGCCGGAGCCGGAGCCCGTCGCCGTCGGGAGCTATGAGGACGGGGTCTACACCGGCTCCGCCCGGGGCTACGGCGGCACCGTGGAGGTACAGGTCACGGTGGAGGGCGGCCAGATCGTGGATGTCACTATCCTGCGGGCCCCCGGCGAGACGGAGCCCTACTTCACGCTGGCCAGAACGGTGATTCCGATTGTGCTCCAGCAGCAGACCTGGGAGGTGGACGCCATCTCCGGGGCCACCTACAGCTCCCGGGGCATTCTGGGGGCGATTCAGAACGCGATCACCGGCGAGACGGTGGAGAACGAGGCCCCGGCCCAGGTGACACGCACCATTGACAGCGAGGGCTTTGTGGAGCCCGCCGCCTATCTGGACGGCACCTACACCGGCTCCGCCCAGGGCTTTGGCGGAAAAATCACCGTACAGGTGACCATCGAGGGCGGTGTGCTGAAGTCCATCTCCATCCTCAGCGCGCCGGGGGAGACGGAGCCCTATTTCAGCAATGCCAAGGCGGTCATTGATCGAATGCTTGCCGCCGGCTCCCCCAATGTTGACACGGTGTCCGGCGCGACCTACAGCTCCACCGGCATCATCACCGCCACCAAGCGGGCCCTGGCCCAGGCGGCGGCGGAGCACAGCACTGAGGAGCCGGAGGAGAACGAGGACGAGGAGCGCCTGCTGGAGATCGACCCGGCGGTGCGCCCGGCGACGGAGCTGACCGACGGCGTCTATGTCGGCGTGGGCGAGGGCTACGGCGGCGAGATCGAGGTGCAGGTCACGGTTCAGGACGGCAGGATCACCGATGTGACGGTGCGCTCTGCCAAGTATGAGACGGAGCCCTATTTTACGCGGGCCTGTACCCTGATTCCCTATATTCTCAGCACCCAGGGGACGGACGTGGACACGGTGTCCGGCGCAACGTTCAGCTCCCGGGGCATTCTGGAGGCGGTCAACGCCGCGCTGCTCCAGGCATCTGCCGCCGAAGAGACGCCGACTCAGCCCGAGCCGGAAAATGAGCCGCCCGCTGCGCCGGGGGGCGACCCCGCCCCGGCACCCGGGCCGGAGCAGGACAATACAACGACGGACGGGCGCTATGTGGACGGCGTCTACTCCGCCTCCGGCTGGTGTGAGGACGAGGACGGCATGTTCCGCTATGCGCTGACGGTGACCGTCACCGTCTCGGAGGGTAAAATCGCCTCTGTTGCGGTGGAGAAGTGGGAGGACGAGTCCCTGATCGCCGACCCGGAGGACAACGAGAACTACCTGGGTCTCGCCCTGGAGGGCAGAACGCGCCGCGGCGTGACCTATACCGGCGTTCCGGCCCAGATCGTATCCAGGCAGAGCGCGGATGAGGTGGACGCCGTCTCCGGCGCGACCTACTCCTCCGGGACGATCCGGGTGCTGGCGGCGCAGGCCATCGCCCAGGCCCTGGTACCGCAGGAGGATGTCCCCGGGGACGATCCGGGCGAGGTACCGGGGGAGGAACCCGGCGAAGTTCCCGGTGAGGAACCCGGCGAAGTTCCCGGTGAGGAACCTGGCGAAGTTCCCGGTGAAGAACCCGGTGAAGTTCCCGGTGAGGAACCCGGTGAAGACCCGGGCGAAAATCCCGGCGAGGAGCCGACGGATGAACCGGCCAACGACACACCCTTTGCGGATGGAACCTATTCTGCCTCTGCCTGGTGTGATGATGAGGTGATGTTCCTCTACCGCCTGACCGTCACGCTGACGGTTCGGGACGGGAGTATCACCGCTGTGGACGTGGTCAAGGGGGAGGATGAGTCGGAGGAGCCGGAGGACAACGAATACTACCTCTCCTATGCCATGAAGGGCCGGACGCGGCTCGGCGTCTTCTACCCCGGCATCCCGGCGCAGATCATATCTGCCCAGAGCGCCGATGGGGTGGACGTGGTTTCCGGCGCGACCTACTCCTCTCGGACGATCCTGACCGCCGCCCGGCAGGCAATCGCCCAGGCGGTGGCCGCGAAACAGGAGGGAAGCGAATGAAGCTGGGTAATTTTATCGCAAAGCTGCTGAGCCTCCTGCTGGTGATCGGGTTTCTGATGTACTACCAGTCTGTGGCGGTGGTGCGGGCTGCGGCGGTGGAGGAGAACGAGGCCGCCATCGCCGCCGTCGAGGCGCACAACCGGGAGGTGCAGCAGGAGTATGAAGCCCTGCTGCGCGCCGCGGACGAGGCCGAGGCGGAGGCCCAGGCGGCGGAAGGCCCTTACGTCAACGGCGTCTATGAGGGCGAGGGAACCGGCTATGGCGGTGCCGTCCGGGTCCGCGTCGAGATTGTCGGCGGCTACATCGATCACATCGAGGTGACGGAGCACTCCGGCGAGGACCCGGCCTATTACATGCTGGCGGAATCGCTGGTGGACGCCATGGTGACAGCCCAGAGCGACCAGGTGGACACGGTCTCCGGCGCCACCTTCAGCTCCCAGGGGCTGATCCAGGCGGTGGGCCATGCCCTCTAACAGGCGGTGAAGTGAGATGGAACAGGAAGTCAGAGAGAAGCCAAAGCTGACCCCGGCCCAGCTCAAAAAACGCCGCAACCAGAGAAACGCCTGGCTCCGCGCCGGGATTCAGGCGGTGTTCTTCTTCTCCATGCCCGGGGCCTTTGTGGCGGGCTTTTCCGGGGTCAAAAATATCTTCCAGCGCATCGGCGCGGGGCAGACCCTGCAATGGAACAGCTTTGTGTCGGCGCTGGTGGGACTGTGCGTCTTCACCGTGATTTTCGGGCGGTTTTTCTGCGGCTATGTCTGCGCCTTCGGGACGCTGGGCGACTTTGTCTACTGGCTGTCCGGGCTGGTGCAGAGGAAGGTGTTCCACCGCAAAAAGCAGCTCCAGATCCCCGCCAAGCTGACCCCGTGGGGGCAGAAGGTGAAGTATGTGATCCTGGCGGCCATCATCGCCCTGTGCGCCTTTGGCCTGTATGACAGGCTGAGCGGCTGGAATCCCTGGTCGGTGTTCTCCTTCTTCATGGCGCTGCGCTTCCGGCTGAGCGGCTATTGGCCGGGGCTTGTCCTCCTGTTGCTGATCGTGACGGGGATGGCCTTCCGGGAGCGGTTCTTCTGCCAGTTCCTCTGCCCCATGGGGGCGGTGTTCGCCCTCCTGCCGCAGATGCCCTTTGCGCCGCTGCAGCGCAAGCCGGAGCAATGTATTCCGGGCTGTCAGGCCTGCAAACGGCAATGCCCGGTGGACATCAAGCTGGAGCCGGACGGCTTCTTAAACGGCGAGTGCATCGGCAGTGAGCGGTGCGCCGGGGTGTGCCCGAAGAACAATCTGACCCGCTGGGATCGGAAGCTGCTGCGCTCCGAGGCGGCGGCCGCGCTGGTCAAGGCCGCGCTGTTCTTTGTCCTGGGCGTGCTTCTGGGGCTGTGCCGGTTTATCACAATCAGATAACAGAAAACCCTGAGCGGATTTCCCCGCTCAGGGTTTTTTTGTCAGCAGCTTGATTGCGGGCCGCTCGGAGCGTGGTCGGATGTCATATTTTACTGCGGTTGGCCTCCTGAACGGCAAACCACCGGTCTATCCGGTGCCGTCCGGGAGGCCGGGTAGTTGTGCACAACTGGTTTGAATGTTTGGTCACCCTCGCCGCGATGGTGCGTTTCGACGGATTTTTGGCCAAAATATCGGCGTTTTGAACAGGATAGAGAAAAATAAGCGCCATTTGTGGGCGGTTCTGCCAAAAATGATGCTGGGAAAAACCAACAAATCACCATATAAATAAGACATGAATCCATACAACATTTTAACAGTGTACTTTACAATTGTATAAAACCTGCATGAGGGAGAAGTTGCTCGTTCTGACAGGCTCAATCTATGAAGGAGGATACGAAATGAAAATGAAGAGATTTGCCGCGCTGCTCCTGGCCGCCCTGATGGTGCTGTCTCTGGCCGCCTGCGGCTCCAGCAGCACTTCATCTCAGCCCAGTGGCTCCGCTGAGGTCAATCTGGACGGAGATTTCACCGCCACGGAGCTCCGGGTCGCCATCTGGGACAACAACCAGCGCGCCGGATTGCAGCAGATTGCCGACGAGTGGACGGAGACCTCCGGCGTCAAGGTCAATGTCGAGGTCATCGACTGGGGCAACTACTGGACGCTGCTGGAGGCCGGCGCCAACGGCGGTGACCTGCCCGACGTGTTCTGGATGCACTCCAACACGGCCCAGATGTACATGGAGAACGACCTGCTGCTCAATCTCGATCCCTACATCGCCGCCGATGCAAATGTCAATCTGGACAACTACTATGAGGGCATCGTGGACCTGTTCACCCGCTCCGACGGCATCCATTTCGCCGTGCCTAAGGATCACGATACCAACGCCCTGCTCTACAACAAGGCGATCTTTGACCAGTACAACGTGGCCTATCCCGAGGACACCTGGACCTATGAGGACATGTATGAGGCCGCCAAGGCCATCTACGAGGCCTCTGACGGCAACATCTACGGCGTGGCCATGAACACCAACAACAACCAGGACAGCTGGTATAACTTCGTCTACTCCTACGGCGCCCAGGTCATCACCGACGACCACAAGGGAACCACCATCGGCTCCGAGGAGGGCAAGAACGCCATGGAGATGGTGCGCAAGCTGCTGACCGTCGGCGCGCCCCAGTCCGTTGTGGCGGAGACCGGCACCGACTCCCTGTTCATGTCCGGCAAGGTCGCTATGATCATGCAGGGCTCCTACATGATCAACGCCTACTACACCGCCGACAACCATGAGGATTACTACTGGGCCATGCTGCCCTATGCCGACGTGAACGGCAACGGCACCTGCGAGAAGGAAGAGCGCTACACCGCTTACAACGGCCTGGGCTGGGCCGCCGCCTTCAACACCAAGGATCCCAACGCCGCCTATTCCCTGATCTCCGCCTTCTGCTGCGAGGCCGGCCAGATCAAGCAGTCCGAGCTGGGCGTGACCATGGGCGGTATGCCCGGCGTCTCCGAGGCCTTTGCCAGCGCCTTCCCCGGCATGGACATCTCCGCCTTTATCCGCATCGAGGAGGAGGGCTCCCTGTTCTTCCGTCCCTACACCCGCAACACCACCATCTGGGAGGATAAGCTGACCCAGTCCGGCGGCTTCCTGGATGCCTGGCAGGATCCCTCTGATCCGGAGCTGATGCGCACCGCCTGCGACAACGCCCAGAAGATCATCGAGGACGCCATCGCCGCGGAGTGATTCGGGTTCGGCGTACCGAGCAAGCATTCGGCAGGGCGGAGGTGGCCCTCCGCCCTGTCCACGGATTCTGAAAGAGGGATGTTATGAGAGAAAAAAGAACCAGGAGGAAGATAGACGCGGCCGAGAAGAACGAGATGCTCTGGGGCTATGCCTTTGTCGCCCCCACCATCATCGGCCTGATCATCCTGAACTTCTACCCGGTCATCAACACGATCTGGCAGTCGCTCTGCAAGACGGGCGACTTCGGCAGGGGCAACACCTTTGTCGGCATCAAAAACTATCAGGCGGTGCTGACCGCGGGCGAGACCTGGCATTCCCTGTGGAACACCATCAAGTACGCCCTGATCGAGGTGCCCTTCGGGGTGGCCATCGCGCTGGTGCTGGCGGTGTTCCTGACCAAGAAGCTGAAGGGCACCTCCGCCTTCCGAACCATCTTCTTCCTCCCCATGGTCTGCGCCCCGGCGGCGGTTGCCATGGTCTGGAAGTGGCTCTATAACCAGCAGTTCGGCCTGCTGAACAACATTTTCCACACCAATATCGCCTGGATCTCCGATCCCAAGATCGCCTGGATCTCCATTGCGATCATCGGCGTGTGGTCGATCATCGGCTACAACATGGTGCTGTTCATCTCTGGCCTGCAGGAAATTCCCGGCGACTATTATGAGGCCGCCGAGATCGACGGCGCGTCCGGCATCCGGCAGTTCTTCAACATCACCGTGCCCCTGCTGAGCCCCACCACCTTCTTCATCGTTCAGACCCGGGTGATCGGCGCCCTGACGGTCTTTGACCTGATGTTCATGGTCATGGACACCACCAACGTGGCGCTGCAGAACGTCCAGTCCATCGTCTATCTGTTCTACACCTATGCCTTTACCAACGGAAACAAGGGGTACGGCGCGGCGCTGGTCATGGTGCTGGTGGTATTCATCATGCTTGTCACAAGGATTATGCAGACGGCGGAAAAGAAGCTCGTCTATCACGCCTGAGGGGAGGGAGCGAAGCAATGAAAGCACAATACGGGAAAGACCGGGCGGCAAAGGTTGCCATGTATGTCGTTCTGATCATTATGGCGTTCATCATGCTCGTACCCTTCGTGTGGATGATCCTGACCGCCCTGAAAACCAACCAGGAGGCCATCTCCGTTGATCCCTTCTACATCTTCCCCCAGAGCGGCTGGCATTGGGAGAACTTTGTCACCGTTTGGGAGTCCTACAACTTCGTGATCCTGTATAAAAACACCCTGCTCATGATTTTCTTCCGGGTGCTCTGCGCCTGCCTGACGGCCACCATGGCCGGCTACGCCTTTGGCCGCCTGAAATTCCCGGGCAAGAACTTCCTGTTCTCCCTGGTGCTGATCCAGATGATGATCCCCTCCCAGATCTTCATCATCCCCCAGTACCTGATGGTGAACAAGCTGGGCTGGCTGGGAACCACCGCAGGTCTGGTCTTCCCCGGCGCGGTGACCGCCTTCGGCACCTATCTGCTGAAGACGGGCTATGAGGGCCTTCCCAAGGATTTGGAGGAGGCCGCCGCCGTGGACGGCTGCAACATCGGCAGACGGTTCCTGTCGATCATGATGCCGCTGACCCGTTCCTCCATGATTTCGCTGGGCATCTTCACCGCCCTGTTCGCCTTCAAGGATCTGATGTGGCCCATGATCATCTGCACCGACCCCAAGACCACCACCCTGGCCGCCGGCCTGCAGAAGATGCAGGGACAGTATGGCAGCGATTACCCCGCCATGATGGCCGCCGCCGTGCTGGCGATTGTGCCCATGGTCATCATCTATCTGATCTTCCAGAAGCAATTCGTTGAGGGTATCGCCACCTCCGGCGGTAAGCTGTAATCATGATATTCCTGAATTAGCATTTTCCTCTCTCTCTCTGATGCGCACCGGAGACGCTGCTGCGTCTTCGGTTCGCAAATTCTTGATTCGGTGGGTTTTCCTTGGCACCGATGGACCGATCTGTTAAAGTAGAAGCAGCGAAGAAAGTGCGGTGATTGTATGGAGAGCGCTAATTATTACAGCACAAAATATTGCCGCTGCCTGCATTTTCCCCAGCGGCAGATGGATGAGATTTACCTGTGTTATTGCGGCATCGAGGAGTGCCGCCCCGGCCAGTTTTTTGACGCGGCGGGGCGGGACGCCTGGCACCTGCATGTCATCGTCTCCGGCAAAGGATCGCTTTTGCTGGAGGACGAGGAGATCCAGCTCCACTTTGGCCAGATGTTTATTACCAAGCCCGGAGAGCGGTGCCTCTACTACGCCGATGCCGAGGACCCCTGGGTCTACTGCTGGATGACCTTTGACGGGGACAAGGCCGCGTCCTATGTCGCCAGCGCCGGCTTCGGGGCGGGGGTGAACCACCAGGACTGCTATGTGGACGCCAACAATTTCTACCGGCTGGTCTCCCGGATCCTGGAGGAGCCGGAGATGTCGCTGGCCAACGACCTGATGAGCCAGGGGCTCTTGATGGAGTACCTCGCCCTGAGCATACGATCCAACTACCGCTCGCAGAATGTCGCCCGGCATACCAACGAGTATACCGCGGAGGACTATGTGACCCGGGCGATGAGCATGATCGACGGCAACTTTGCCACCATCAAAATCGCCGATGTGGCCAGAAACATCGGGCTGAACCGGAGCTATCTGACCACGCTGTTCAAGCAGCGGCTCGGCATTTCGCCCCAGGAGTACCTTGTTCAATGCCGCATGAAGTGGGGGTGCTATTACCTGGAGCACATGGACAATCGCATTCAGGAGATCGCCCAATACGTGGGCTACGGCGACTCCATGACCTTTTCCAAGCTGTTCAAGAAAATTTACAACATGACGCCCACCGAGTACCGCAGTAAAAAGCGGGCAAATTCCTAAACTTCAACGCGGAGGGAGAAATTTGGGTATTAACTATCACGAGGCGGAACGGCTGCTGACGCTGGAGACCAGAAGCACCGCCTACCAGATGAAGATCGCCCCGATGGGAATCCTGTGTCATCAGTACTATGGCCGCCGCATCCGGGCCACGGATCTGAGCTATCTGGATCGTTACTATGACCGGGGCTTTTCCGGCCCACTGTATGAGTACCGGCGGGATCGCACCCCGTCGCTGGATACGCTGCCCCAGGAGTACACCTCCTGCGGCGTGGGGGACTATCGGATCAACTCCATCGACGTGATCAACGCGGATGGAAGCCAATGTGCGGACTTTCGCTATGTGGGCCATGAGATCAGAGCGGGGAAGTATGCCATTCCGGGCATGCCCTCCGTGTACGACAATGGCGGAGAGATGGAGACGCTGATTGTCACGCTGCAGGACCCGGTGACGCGGCTGACCCTGCGTCTCTACTACGGCGTACTCTATGAGCGGGACGTAATCACCCGCTGCGCCGAGCTGATCAACGAGGGGACGGAGCCCATCGTGCTGAATAAGGCGGCTTCCCTCTGTCTGGATCTGCCCTGCGGAGACTGGGATCTGATGCACTTCTACGGACGGCACTGTCTGGAGCGGCAGGTGGAGCGCAGCCCGCTGCCCCACAGCATCCAAACCATCTCCTCCACCCGGGGGATGACCAGCCACCACCACAACTGCTTTGCGATCCTCTGCGACCATCAGGCGACGGAGGACGACGGGGCGTGCTGCGGCATGATGCTGGTGTACTCCGGCAGCCACAAGATCGAGATTGAACAGGATCAGATGGAGAGCGTCCGGGTCGTCATGGGCATCCACGACCAACAATTCAGCTGGCGGCTGGAGGCGGGGGCGTCGTTCTTCACCCCGGAGTGTATTTTGTCCTATTCCGCCGACGGGCTGGCGCAGTTGTCCCACAATTTCCACGACACCCTCCGGCACAATGTATGTCGCGGGCGGTGGAAGCTGGAGCGGAGACCGGTGCTGATCAACAGCTGGGAGGCCACCTATTGCGACTTCGACGACCAGAAGATTCTGCGCATCGCCAGACAGGCGGCGGCCCTGGGTGTGGAGCTGTTTGTGCTGGACGACGGATGGTTCGGCGTCAGGGATGACGACAACCAGGGCCTGGGCGACTGGTATGTCAACCGGCGGAAGCTGCCCGACGGCCTCGCCCCGGTGATCCGGCAGATCAACGAAATGGGCATGAAATTCGGCCTCTGGATGGAGCCGGAGATGGTCAGCGAGGACTCCGACCTCTACCGGGCTCACCCGGACTGGGCCCTGACCGTTCCCGGGCGGAAGCCCATGATGGGCCGCAACCAGCTGGCGCTGGATCTGTCCCGGCAGGACGTGCGGGATTACCTGTATGGGGTGCTGTCCGACCTGCTGCGGGAGAACCACATCGAATACATCAAATGGGACATGAACCGCTGCATCTCCGACGTGTTCTCCCGTCTGCTGCCCAGCGGGCGGCAGGGCGAGGTGGGGCACCGGTATGTGCTGGGGGTCTATGATCTGCTGGAGCGGCTGACCGGGGAATTCCCCGACATCCTTGTGGAAAACTGCGCCGGCGGCGGTGGCCGGTTTGACGCCGCCATGCTGGCCTTCTCCCCCCAGATCTGGTGCAGCGACGACACCGACGCCGTCGAGCGGGTGCGCATACAGTACGGCACCTCCTTCGGCTACCCCGTCTCCACCATGGGCAGCCATGTCTCCGCCTCCCCCAACCATCAGACCGGGCGCACCACCCCCCTGCATACCCGGGGGATCGTGGCCATGTCCGGCACCTTCGGATATGAGCTGGATCCCACGACGCTGACCGAGGCGGAGCGGGAGGAGGTTCGCCGCCAGATCGCCGATTTCAAGCGGTACTACTGGCTGATTCAGGATGGCCGCTACTATCGCCTGACCGACCCCATGAAGCGGAACGATTTTGACGCCTGGCAGTTTGCGGCGCGGGACGGCTCCGAGGCGCTGCTCAACCTGATCGTCAACCGTACCCAGGCCAACGCCCAGCAGTTCCGGATCAGATGGAAGGGACTTGACCCGGACGGATTCTATCGGATCGAGGGGGAGGACACCCTGTTTACCGGAGACGCGCTGATGTACGGCGGCTATGCCTTCCCGCTGATGAGCGGGGACTATCCCGCGGTGCAGTTGCACCTTGTCCGGGTGGAGGAAGCTTGAGCATGGATCGGGACGCGCACTCCCTGCGGGAGCTGAGCTCTACGCTGCGGGAAATCCCCGGCCTGCGGGGGAAATTGGGATACATCTGGGCGTACTACAAGCTCTGGATCATCGGGGCGGTCTGCCTCCTCTGCTTTGCCGGGTTTGTGGTGATCCGGGCCACCACCGCCGTCACAGAGAACTGGATCTACGCCGTGTTTGTCAACACCTATGCGGAGGTGGGCAGCGGCTCCGAGTTCCGGGACGGCTATCTGGCCCTGACGGGCTACGATACAAAGGAGAAGAACGTCCAGTTTGACGGGACGGTCTACTTCGACTACGCGGAAAACAGGGGACGGGGGAACACCTATTACGACTCCTTTGTCTCCTTCATCGACGCCGGTGTGCTGGACGCCGCCACAATGGGGCGGGATTCGCTTGAGGCGCTGGGGGCCACGGGCCGTCTGCTGGATCTGAACGATGCGCGGTGTGCCGCCATCCGGGAGAAGTATGGGGACAGGCTGATCTATGCCATCCCCCTGGACGAGTCCTATTCCACCGAGCTGATCCCGGTGGGGATTGACATCAGCGACAGCCCGTTGGTGGCGAAATATCGGATCTATGAGGCGGACTGCGGCCTCTGCATCGGGGCAAACAGCACACATATCGAGGCGGTGGAGCAGCTGCTGGACTATCTGTTCGGGGAGGGACCGGGATGAAATTCGGAGATCTGATCAGCAATGAGAGCGCCTTTGGAAAGGTGATGACCCGGCTGGGCATTGTGATTGCGGCGAACGTCCTGTTCTGCCTGTTCAGCCTCCCCGTGTTCACCATCGGTGCGGCCTACACGGCGCTCTACCATGTGATGCTCAAGACCCTGCGGGGGGACGAGGTGATCAACCCCTTTGTCCAGTTCTGGCGGGGGTTCAAGGACAACTTCAAGCAGGCCACCCTCTGCTGGATCGTCCTCCTGGCGGTGGCGGCCTTTGGCGCCTTTGATGTCTACTGGTGCCACCAGCTGGGCGGGTTTCTGACCGTGTTCCAGTATGCGATCTACGGGGTGGGGCTGCTGCTGGCGATCGTGGCCCTCTACCTGTTTCCCACCATGGCGGCCTTTCGGGATACGATTCCCCACCTGCTGCGCAACGCGATCTACTTTGCCCTGCACAAGCCGCTGCACCTGATCGTCATCTTCTTTTTCCATGCGGTTCCCATCGCCCTCACGCTGTCCGACCCCCAGTACCTGCCGGTGTATGGCTTCATCTGGGTTACCTGCGGTTATGGGCTGATCGTGCTCCTGGGAGCGACGCTGCTCCTGCGCCAATTCGTCCAGTATCTCCCGGCGGTGGACAGCTCCGGCGAATTGATTGAGGACGCGGACGGAGAGGACAAGGGGCAGGCCCCGGAGCGCTCCGAGGCGGAGATTCTGCGGGAGATGGAAGAGCTGGGTATGTGACGGGTGGAAAACGCACCCTCTCGCAAGAAGAAAAGAGGAAAGAATAAAACCGGGCAGGCTTTTTTTAAAGCCTGCCCGGTTTTTATCAGTAGATTTTTCGCACATCCTCCACAGAGAGGCCATAGCTGCGGCAGAAATCCTCCAGATCGGCGCCGGTGCGCAGCAGGGCCACCTCATGGAACTGCCCGGTGGCGCGGGCGCGAAACCCGGCCACCTGCTCCCCGGTGCAGATGCTGCACCGGATCACCGGCTCATACTCCGCCGGGGGAAAGGCGGGCGCGGACTCCGGCTTACGCTTTTTGAACAGGCCCATATCAGATCCCTCCCGATTCCCGGAGCCGGGCCAGCAGGCCGCGGCAGCCCGCCTCCACGTCGCGCCAGGTGGCGTCGAAGTCGCCGGTGTACCAGGGGTCGGCGACGCTGCCGGGGCGGTCGGTGTAGTCCAGCAGGAGATGGAGCTTGCCCTCGGGATCTCCACCGAAGGCCCGGCGCATATTGGCCAGGTTGCGCTCGTCCATCCCGATCAGCAGGTCGTAGCGGGCGTAGTCCTGCGGGGTGATCCGACGGGCGGTCTTTCCGGCGCAGTGGATGCCGTGCTCGGCCAGCTTGCGCCGCGCCGGGGGATAGACCGGGTTGCCCAGCTCCTCGGCGCTGGTGGCGGCGGAATCGATTTGAAACTGCGCGGACAGCCCCGCTTTCCGCACAAGATCTTTCATGACGAACTCCGCCATCGGGCTGCGGCAGATGTTCCCGTGGCAGACAAAGAGCAGTTTGATCATATGCACACTCCCAGGTCAGCATATTGGATTGGATTACTGCAACTGTATCACAGAACGCCGGAAAAATCCAGCCTTTCCTTTCTGTCGCCGGGTGATTCGGGGCGATGCACCGGAAGAAAAAAGCGGCTCCACGCCGGGGCGGGGAGCCGCAAAGCATGACATGGACGGGGGACTTATCCCACGGTGTCAACGGTGGTCAGGGTGCTCTGGAGGGCCTGGAGGGCGGTGAAGTAGCTGATGGCGTCCAGATCGGGAAGCAGGCTGTCCGTATCCACGCCGTAGTCGCTCTGCCACTCGGTCACCAGGGCGTCATAGGTGGTGGCGATATAGTCCTGCTCCACGGTGTCGGCAATGTCGTCGGTGTTATCCGCCTCGCGCAGCAGCACGAAGTAGCCATAATCGGTCAGATCGGTGATGCCGACCTGGCCCGGCTCCAGCGCCTCCAGCCCGGAGTAATAGCCGTCCACCAGGGAGTCGGTGTTGGTGTAGTGCTGCACCTCGCCGGGGGTATAGCCGCTCTTGTCAAAGGCGGTCTGCTGCTCGGTGAAGGCCTGCTCCAGGGCGTCGCCGGAGAGGACGGAGAGCTGGTCATAGGTCTGCTGGGCCTCGGCCAGCACGGCGGCGCGATCCTCATCGGTCTCGCAGTCGGCGGTGGAGAAGAGGATGCAGCGGCCCCAGATCACGCCGTTGTCCGAGATATAGGACTGGAGATAGTCGGCCAGGGTCTCCTCGGTGGGCGCATACTCCCCGCCCTCGCCAAAGAGGGATTCCTGGAGGGCGCTGTAATAGCAGAAGTCCCAGGTGAGCTGCTCGTAGGCCTCCTTGGTGGTGGAGAAGTAGAGCATGGAGTGCTCGTAGAACTGCTCGCCCTCCGTCTGAATCCAGGCGGCCTTGGCCGCGTCATCATAGTCCGCCTCGTCGATCAGACCGGCGCTGACAAAGGAGTCCCAGCGGGTCTGGCAATAGCTCTCGATGTTGTCGGCGTCAAAATTGGCCAGGGCCTCGGCGTCCTCCGCGCTGACGGTGACGTTCAGCTCCCGGGCCTTCTCCGCCGCGGCGGCATAGGCGATGGCGGTGGTGGCGCCCAGATTGGCGATATACTCCCCGGCGGTGGTGCCGTTGCCCATATCCTCCTCGAAGGTGAGCAGGTAGCCATAGCTGTAATAATAGCGGTAAGTCAGCTCATAGGCTTGGTAAGCGATCCAGTAGAAGAGCTGGGCGGCGGTGATGTCGGTCTGGCCCACGGTGGCGACCACGTCGTCGTTGTGGTATGCGCCGTCGGTCAGGTAGGCCACCACATCCGCCTCAGCCTCGGCGGGCAGAGTGATGTCCGGGGTCTCCACATCGTCGGCGGCGGGCTCCGCCTCGGAGGTGGCGGGGGCGGCGGTATCGGCAGAGGACGCCGCTGCGCTGCCGGATGCGGCGCTCTGGTCGCCGCAGGCTGCCAGCGAAAGGATCATCGCCAGGGCCAGCAGCAGGGCGAGAATACGGGAAAATTTCATCATGATCTCTCCTTTGTCGGACGAAATGCGGGGCATTCGTCCCCGGGGTGGATGCAGAAATTTCCGAGGAAGAACCTCGGAAATTTCGTGTCAGGACGGATATTACCGCTCGCAGGCCACCACGATGCGGCGGTTGGGCTCGGTGCCGGTGGAGTAGGTGGTGACACCGTCGTAATCCTGGAGGGTGGCGTGGATGACATGGCGCTCGTAGGCGTTCATGGGCTCCAGGGTGATGTTGCGGTGATACTTCAGGGCCTTTCCGGCGGTCTTGCGGGCCAGGCGCTGGAGGGTCTCCTCCCGCTTGGCGCGGTAGTTCTCCGCGTCCAGGTGGATGCGGATGCGCTTGTTCTGGCCGCGGTTGATGGAGTAATTGGTCAGCTGCTGGATGGCGTCCAGGGTCTCGCCCCGGCGGCCGATCAGGGCGCCGAGATCGCTGCCCACCAGCTCGACCTGGTAGCTGCCATCCTCTGCGATGGTGATGACGGGCCGGGCGTCGTTCTCCAGGTGCTCCATCAGGCCGGTCAGGAACGCGGTGATGCGCTGGACCTTGTCCTCATCGGGGACCTTGGGGGCGGCGGGAGCCTTCGGAGCTTCGGGTGCCTTCGGGGGCTTGGGAGCCTCCGGGGCTTCGGGTGCTTTTGGGGCCTCCGGAGCCTTGGGGGGCTCGGCGGCCGGAGCGGGCTCCACAGGGGCGGGAGCCTCCACCACGGGGGCGGGCTCGTCGGGGGCCTGATAGGTGATCTTGACGCGGGCGGGGCTGCTGCCGATGCCCAGGAAGCCGGTTTTGGCGCGCTCCAGGATCTCCACAGAGACGTCGTCCCGCTCCAGACCCAGCTGCTTCAGACCCGCGTTGATCGCGGCTTCTTCGGTTTTGCCGGTGGCTTCAATATATTTTTCCATGGTTGGATTGTCTGTCCTTTCTGTTACGCTTCGTCGTCCGGGGTGTCGGGGGTGTCGGCGTCGTCTGCGGGGGCGTCCGTGGCCTCCCCGGGGAGGGCGGGCGCGTCGGCGTCGTCCAGGGAGGCCAGGCTCTCCGCCTCGGCCTCCTCGGCGGCGGCGATTTCGGCCTCCACGGCCTCCAGCTTCTTCACGGTCTCCAGGTCGCCCTCCTCCTCCGCCTTCTTCATGGCGGTGGCGACGGCGTCCTTTCTGCGGCGGCGCTTGCTCTTGTACGCCTCCTCCACGGCCTGCTCGTCAATGATCTCCTGGGGATCGCGGTAGGCGGTCACGCCGCCGTAGCGGTCGGGCTCATAGTCCCGGCCCAGGGCATAGGCGCGCATGCCGATGCGGCCGTTCTTGTTGACGGGCTTGCCGGGGGCCTTGGCGGATTTTTTGGCCTTTTTCTTGCCCTTGTTGGCCTTGTTGGCCTCCTCCTGGGCCCGGCGGCGCTCGGCGATCTCGGCCTTCTTGGCGGCCAGCTCCGCCTTCTCCTGCTCGTCCCGCAGGCGCTGCTCCTCCTGCATCTGGGCGAAGGACTTGCGCATCATCTTGACGCAGATCGCGTCCTGACCCATCTGGGTCAGGGCGTTCACGGCCATGTAGATACACATGCCGGCGGGCATGATGAAGCCGAAGTACAGGTACATCAGGGGCATGAACAGCATGGTCATGCGGTTGCTGCGCTCCACGGAGGAGAGGGCGGGCTTGTCGTCGTCCTTTTTCTTCTTCTTGCCCTCGCCGTCGTCCTGCTGCTGGGTCAGGGCGTTGTTGGTCTTCATGCTGTACTGGGTGTACAGGAAGTTCAGCGCGGTGACGAACAGCGGGATGAGGAACAGGCCGATGGCGCCCCAGGTGCCCAGGCTGTCAAAGTACTTCCAGAACATCAGGTGGGGGGTCTCGGACAGGTCGAGGCCGAAGAGGTGGAAGTCGATGGCGTGGAGCTTGCTGGCATACTCGGGGATGGCGTTGGCGACGACGGTGAAGATATTGCTGTCGCCCAGCATACCGGCCAGCTTGATCTCCTGATACGCGGCGTTGCCGGAGAGGGTGTAGCCCGCGTTGGTGACCGCCTCGATGGCGGTGGTGATTGCGTCGTTGGGGATGGCCATCATGTAAAGAATGGGACGGCGGATGATGTAGTACATCGCCATCATGACGACCATGGGGAGCAGGGACCAGAGGCAGCCGCTGCTGGGGTTGATGCCCTCCCGCTCGTAGAGCTTCTGGACCTCCTCCTGGTATTTGGTGCGGTTGTTGCCGTATTGCTGCTCCAGCTGCTTCATCTTGCCCTGGAGCAGGGTGGTGCGCATCATGCTCTTCTTTCCGCGGTAGCTGAAGGGGAACAGGATCAGCTTCAGCACCAGGGAGAAGCACACCAGCATCAGGGCGTAGGCGCCGGGGATGCCGGCGGACTCAAAGAGCTCGTAGAGCTTGAGCAGGACCCAGCCGATCCCCTGTAAGATTGTTGTCATGGTTGAATTCCTCCAGAAAGGTGTGGGGGCTCTCTCTCGGGCACGGGATCGTATTCAATGGTCTTCTGCCGATGGAAGGGCTGGCACTTGGCCAGCCGCTTTGCGGCCAGAAGGGAGCCCTTCGCCGGGCCGAATCGCTCCACTGCCAAATAGGCATACTCCGAACATGTGGGGATGAAGCGGCAGGCGGGGGGTGTCGCCGGAGAGATATGTTTGCGGTAAAATCGGATGAGAAACAGCAGAAAACGCTTCATTTCGTCTCACTTTCCTGGCGCAGCAGGCCGTTTTTACGGGCCAGACGGAGAAAGTCGCGCTCCAGACGCTGATAGCTGGCGTGGACGCTGGCGGCGCGGCAGACCACCACGATGTCGAACCCGGGTCTGAACTCGTGCTCGTGGATGCGGTAGATGGCCCGCAGGCGGCGGCGCAGCTTGTTGCGCACCACCGCGTGCCCCAGCTTGGCCCCGGTGGTCAGGCCCAGGCGGTTCTCGCCGCGCCCATTGGGGCGGGAGTAGAGGGCCAGACAGGGGGTGGCGGCGCGCGTTCCCTTGGCGTAGAGACGGCGGAAGACGTGATTCAGTTTCAGGGAGACTGTATACTGCATCCCGCCGCTCCTCTCTGCACGATTGGAAAAAGATCGCTGAAAGCTCCGCAAGGGTGGACGACCCTGGGGTCGTCCACCCTGCAAATTCACACTATTTCTCGCTCAGGCGAGCGCATCAGGCGCTGATCTTGGCGCGGCCCTTCGCACGACGGCGGGCGAGAACCTTGCGGCCGTTGGCGGTATGCATTCTCTTCCGGAAGCCGTGAACCTTGGAGCGATGGAGCTTCTTGGGCTGATAGGTACGTTTGGTCATCGTATTACACCTCCAAAAATCAGATAGGACGCCGCAGGGGGGAGTAAAGCCCGGCGGCAAACTCAACAAGCCGCGGGAGGAAACCCGTGGCCGCAGTTGCGGTCATCAGGGCGCAAAACGCCCGTTCGCGCCAGTCGGCGCGGGTAATATTATAGTACAGATCGGGCCGGAATGTCAAATAAAATCTCGCATTTTGAGCGGATAATTTTCCGCCCCCAGATTTTGTGCCCGCCCTTTCGCCGGGCACAAGGGGTGTCATGCCTCCAGGGAGAGATAGGTCTCGGTCAGCCGCTGTCCCCAGGAGAGCACGTCCTCCCCGGGCTTGAGGCGCAGGGAGAGGGCGGGCTTATCGCCGGGGGAGAAGAGGATGCGGCCCTTGAACCGGGCCACCCCGGTGAGGGCGGCGATCTTTCTCAGGTCGAAGGTCTGCATGGCGAAGGTGAGGGTCAGCCCCTTCTGGCTGATGTCGGAGAAGCCGCACTGGGCCGCCCGGGCCCGGAGCAGGGCGATGGAGATCAGGTTGTTGACCGCCCTGGGCGGGTCGCCGTAGCGGTCCACCAGCTCATCCACCACGTCGTCGGCGTCCTCCTCGGTGTGGATGCGGGCGATGCGGCGGTAGAGATCCATCCGCTGCTCCGGGGAGGCGACATAGCGCTCCGGAATGCTGGCCGAGACGGCCAGGTCGGCGGCGACGCTCTCGGTGCGGGTGACGCTTTCGCCCCGCTCCTCCAGCACCGCCTCCTCCAGCAGCTTGAGGTAGAGGTCATAGCCCACGCTCATCAAAAAGCCGGACTGCTCCGGGCCAAGGATATTTCCGGCTCCGCGGATCTCCAGGTCGCGCATGGCGATTTTGAAGCCGGAGCCGAACTCGGCAAACTCCCGGATGGCGGAGAGGCGTTTTTCCGCCACCTCGGTGAGCACCTTCCCCCGGCGGTAGGTCAGGTAGGCGTAGGCCCGGCGGTTGGAGCGGCCCACCCGGCCCCGGATCTGGTGGAGCTGGGCCAGGCCCATCCGGTCGGCGTCCTCGATGATGAGGGTGTTGACGTTGGGGATGTCGATGCCGGTTTCAATGATGGTGGTGCACACCAGCACCTGGATCTCTCCCTCCGCCACGCTCTGCATCACGCTGGAGAGCTCCTCCTCGTTCATCTGGCCATGGGCCACCC
>JAFVAS010000276.1 GCA_017480395.1 Oscillospiraceae bacterium
CGGGCCCCTGGGGGCCCGCAGGGCCGGTTTCACCGACGGGGCCTTGCGGACCGGCGGGGCCGGTTTCACCGAGGGGGCCTTGCGGCCCCACAGGACCCATTTCACCCGCAGGCCCGGGCTCACCAGCAGGCCCTTGCGGCCCGGTTGCTCCGGTTGCACCGACAGGCCCCTGGGGGCCGACCGGGCCAGTCTCTCCGGCGGGGCCCTGGGGACCGACCGGGCCAGTTGCGCCGACAGGGCCTTGCGGTCCGGCGGGGCCGGTTTCTCCAACAGGTCCCTGAGGCCAGCGGGTCCCCGTGGGCCAGGAGGCCCCGGGCAGCATACATTGCAGGAATTGTTGCAATTGCAGCAGCAGCGAGGATCCACCTCTACGCTCTCTACCGGTGTATTACCCTCGTATCGGCTCATGCCGGTCGGAGCGACCAAATCACTCATAGCATCACTTCCAAATCGTCATCCGGCGCGTTGCGCCTGTCTCATCTTATGACAAATTGACCGTGCTGTTCGCTCCCAGCTGCGATCTGATCCGATGGCTCAGACGCCAGAGGTGTCTATTTCAATCGGCTCTTTCGGCCATTTTCCCCACATTTAACGCTCTGATTCAAGCCATCTTTCAAAAAATTTAAAAATTATTTTCGTTATTTTTAACAAAAAACACAATTCCGCAATGTGCACACCGACGGAAACTTTGATTTTTCTCAAAGATATTGCCCCGAATCCCCTGCAAACACCCAAGATATTGTGGGGGTGGGTTCCCTCCGCCAACCCAGTCCGTAACTTTTTGTAACTTTCTTTTCCCCCTTTCCGATGTCATTTTGGCACGAAATCGCTGTTTTAAGTTTACATAAAATCATTGCTCCGCAACCAAATCGCCGATTTTGGACGCTGAAACATTTGATTTTTGCGGATTTTTCGCATATAATTCCTCTGTAACAAAAGTTACAAAACAGTAACTCGCCCACTTGGGCAAAATGAAATTGGAGGAAACTATGTTCGACCACGTTGCATCTGACAACAAAAGAAGAGCCGGCTTCCATCACATGATCTTACTCGCATGTTCCTTTGTCGCCGTTGCGGCAATCGTATTCTTCATCTCCTTCCCGGCCTTCGCTGGGCAGCTGGACGATTCCATCGCCGCTGCCTCCCTCCCCATCGAGGAGGAGACCGCTGTCGTGGAGACACCTGCACCCATCGATATTAATGTGATTGAGGAGATCGACCTGGGCGACCAGGGCATCTTCCCCGCCGGCCATGTACTGGCCACCGTCCACGTGGATGACACGGTTTACACCGTGGACACCGACGGCGTGGATGAGGCCGATCTGATCGCCTGCTACGGCGTCACCCTGGAGAACGAAGATTACATTGAGACCGCCGAGAACAGCTTCGGCTACGACGTCTACGTCAACCGCCTGACCGTGGAGCAGACCACCGAGGAGATTGCACTCCCCTTTGATACCACCCGTAAGGCGGACAACAGCATGTACGTCGGCGAGGAGAAGACCACCACCGAGGGCAAAAAGGGCCTCCAGGTGGACACCTACGAAGTGCGCACCCTGAACGGCGAGACCACCACCACCCTGATTGACAGCGAAATCGTCACCCAGCCCGTGGATGAGGTGATCTCCTACGGAACCAAGGAAAAGGAGACCGAGAAGAAGAACACGACGACCTCCGGCAGCAGCAATTCCAGCAGCTCCGGCAGCTCCTCCAAGTCCTCCTCTTCCTCCTCCGGCTCCTCGACGAAGAGCACTTCCGGCTCCGAATCCTCTTCCGCCTCCAGCTCTGGATCTTCTTCCAGCTCCGGCTCTTCCAGCAAATCCACCGGCTATCAGAACAGCGGCTCTTCCCTGAGCCTGACCAGCGAGACCATCTCCTCTGTGGATTCCGCCAACAAGAGCTTCACCACCACCGGCGGCTCCACCTACTCCTACTCCAAGGTGCTGACGTGCACCGCCACCGCCTACTGCGAGCCCGGCGGCGTAACCGCCTCCGGCACCACCGCCCGGGTGGGCGCCATCGCGGTGGATCCCTCCGTCATCCCCCTGGGCAGCACCCTGTATATCCTCACCAGCGACGGCTCCATCGTCTACGGTGTGGCCTCCGCCGAGGATACCGGCGGCGCGATCAAGGGCAACCGGGTGGATCTCTACTATAACTCCGAGTCCACCTGCAACTCCTTCGGCCGCCGCGAGGTGACGGTCTACGTTCTGAACTGATTGCATCTGATCATGGGAAGCAAACCGGCATGGCTTGAAAGCCATGCCGGTTTTTTGTTGTCCTATTTACTTGTCTTCGTCCGCTTCCTCTTGTCTGGCGAGGATCTCCACGGTCTGCTGCACCACCGTGCGCAGCTCCCGCTTGACGGTGGCGGCAACCACCGCCATGGGCTCCGCATTCTGGGGGATGGTGATGATATCGGGGCTGAGCACCAGGCGGGTATTCTGATCCAGCAGCGCGACCCCCATCCCCATCTCCACACAGAGCAGCAGGGACTCCAGGCTGCGGGGCTCCCGGACGATGCGGGGCTGGAATCCGGCGGCGGAGCAGCTGTCGATCAGCTTTTGGTAACCGCCGGGCGACTCCTCCCGGGAGATGACCACAAAGGGCTCGTCCTTCAGATCGATCAGATCCAAATCGACTTTCTTCGCCAGCGGATGGGAGCGGTGCATGGCGATGGCCGGAGACTTCTCGTAGAGGCGGTAGACCCGGAACCGGGCGTCGTCCTCCACGTCAAAGCTGAGAGTGATGATCAGGTCGTAGTGGCCGCTCTCCAGGCCGGAGCGGAGATTCTGGTAGGAGTTGCGCTCCAGCGCCACGTTGATGCGGGGGAACCGCTCCTGAATCCTGGCCAGCCGCTCCCGCAGCACCAGGTTGACGTCCTGGCCCTCCAGCACGCCGATGATGATCCCCTCGTCCCCCTTCTCCGCCATCTCCCGGGCGCGGCTGAAATACTCGTCGAGCTGCTCCGGCAGATCCTTGAGCTTATCGTAGAGGTACTCCCCCGCCTGGGTCAGCTTCACAGTGCGGTGGGAGCGGACAAAGAGTGGAAATCCCAACTCCTGCTCCATCTGGGCAATCTGTTTGGAGAGATTGGGCTGGGCGGTGTAGAGCCGACGGGCCGCCTCCGAAAAGCTGAGACAGCGGGCCACCTCGACAAAATAGCGGATTCGCGTGATGCTCATACGGATACCTCATTCATATGAATTGATTCTATTTTAGCATACAAAGCTTTCTTCCGCAAGCGTTGCCGCCGAAAAAGGGGGGCCACCGCAATTTTATTCCGTTCGAAGATAAGCTCATGCAATTTAGGTATTTGTCAAATCTTTGACAATCCGATAAACTAAATATGTGAGCTGGGGCAGTCTGCCCCGAAAAAAGGAGAATGAAAATCAAGGAGGAATTTGTTATGAAGATTCTGGGGATCTCCGCCGGAACGCTGAACGGCGCCAACGACTCCATGTGCAAAGAGGCCCTGATGGGCGCTCAGGAGGCAGGAGCGGAGATCGAATTCATCAACCTGCACCGGCTGGACATCAAGCATTGCACCGGCTGCATCGCCTGCGTCAAGGCGCTGATGGGCGGAAGGGGCCGCATCTGCGCGATCAAGGACGACTTCCTCTGGCTGCTGGACAAGATGCTGGACGCCGACGGCATCCTGATGGTCTCCCCCATCTTTGAGAACGGCACCCCCGGCATCGTGCATACCATCTGTGACCGCTTCGGCCCCTCCATGGATCGCGGAAATCTGACCATCGCCGACATGCTGAACAAGCAGAACGGCGGCCCCGGCGTCGATCCCCGTCTGCTCCAGGACAAGGTCATCTCCTTCATGGCCGTCGGCGGCTCCGACTGGGGCAGCCTGGTTCAGATGGATCACGGCATGGTGGCCATGTCCCCCATGTGGAAGATCATCGACAACGACAAATTCCAGTGGTCCAAGACCATCCTGATGGACGACGCCGCCCTGGCCCGGGCACATCAGGTTGGCGTCAATCTGGCCAACGCCGCCAAGGACATCCCCAACGCGACCTGGCAGGGCGAGGAAGGCGTATGTCCCCATTGCCATTGCAACAACTTCTTCATCGAGCCCGGCACCACCCACGCCATCTGCGGCCTGTGCGGCCTGGAGGGTGAGCTGGAGGTTGACGGCGGAAGCATCCGCATCGTCTATCCCGCCGACAAGCTCTATCTGGCCCACGACACCATGTCCGGCAAGATGAAGCACGGCGAGGACATCCAGGAGAACGAGGGCCGTCTGGCCGAGCTGCAGAAGAACAGCCCCGAGTTCAAGGCCCGGAAGAAGAAATACATGGACTTCATCAAGCCCTCCGTCCCCGCCCGCGCCTGATTTTGTCCCGAATACAGGACGCGGAGCAGTCCCCATTCGCTCCGCGCCCTGCCATGAAATCTGAATCAAGAAAGGATGAATGCACTATGAAAGCTGGCGTTTTCTACGGCAAGGAAGATCTGCGCATCGAGGAGCGTCCCATCCCCGAAGTCGGCCCCGGCCAGATGCTGGTCGAGATCAAGTATGTCGGCATCTGCGGCACCGATCTGGAATTCTACAAGTCCGGCATGACGCCGCCCTTTATGCGTGTGCCCCTGACCCTCGGCCACGAGAACAGCGGCACCGTCGTCAAGGTCGGTGAGGGCGTCACCAAGTTCAAGGTGGGCGACCGCGTCCTCTGCGGCCCTCCGGGCCACTGCGCTGAGAACTGCACCCCCTGTAAGAGCGGGCGCACCAACATCTGCATCCACGGCTTCCCCCGCACCGCCGGCCTGGGTCAGCTCGAGGGCGGCTATGCCAAGTATCTGCTCATCAACGACGTGGAGCACACCATGATTGTC
>JAFVAS010000277.1 GCA_017480395.1 Oscillospiraceae bacterium
CCGCTGCGCAGGGGCAGGGGATCCAGGCTGTAAAACATGGCGTAGGCGGGCATCGCCAGGGCGAAGGCCCACATCACGTCCAGCACCGAGTGCTGCTTGATGAACATGGTGGAGAGGATGATGCTCACCCCGCAGAGAAACAGGCCCGCCCGGAGGAGCCTGTGCTCCCGCATGACCCGGCTGTAAACCAGGGAGATCATGACGGCCAGGGTGTTGTAGACGTGGATGCTGGGGGTGACGTTGGTGGAGGTGTCGGCGGCATAGACCAACTGCACCAGGCGGGTGAAGACGTTGTCCCGGGGCATCACCGCCGGGCGGAGCAGCAGGCCGTTGGGCCAGACCGCCGAGACAAAGAGGAACACCGACATGCCGAAGATCAGCGCCAGGGACAGCCGGCGGCCCTCCTCCGGCTCCCGCAGGCAGAAGAAGACCACCATCCCCACCATGTAGACAAACCAGAGCAGGTAGGGGACGACAAAGTATTCACAAAACGGGATCTGGGCGTCCACCGAGGCGCGGATGATATGGATGGCGGTGCGCCGGGTCTCCAGGGCGCGGAAGACGATTAAGTAGAGGATCATATAGACGCCCATGCAAACCAGAATCTGGTTATTTTTCAAGGGGTTGGTATCCATTGCCTGTTTCGCAATGCCATGATTTCGTTTCCTTTCCAGGGTCATATCGCAGATTCCTTTCATCTTGGGGAAGATCGGGGTTGGGGGCGGAGGGGTCGTCCCGCCGCCGGAGTGCATTGTAGCGCAATTTATGCGCCGGGTCAACTATTTGCCAACGGAAAATATCCCGATTTTTCCGCCGTTTTCATCGAAAAATCCGCCCAAAATAGACAAATCGCGGGTTTTCGGGAGAAATCGCGGGGGAATCGGGCAGTTCTTAAGAATTGTTGAATCCATGCGTGCCATCTACTCAAACGCAAAACCGGGGGCAATG
Organism: Oscillospiraceae bacterium; assembly: GCA_017480395.1. Lineage (GTDB taxonomy): Bacteria > Bacillota > Clostridia > Oscillospirales > Oscillospiraceae > UMGS1766. Next base: position 949 of record JAFVAS010000277.1, read on the forward strand.
TCTTCAACATTCGCCGCAGCGGGGCAAACTCCCTCCCCGGAAAATGGTTGAAGGGCGGCGGCCTTTGTGATAAGATAGAGAAAAGTATCTGTTGCGAGGTGAAGCGCCGTGGTCAATGAAGTCACCGTCAAATCCTTCCTCACCCTCGCCCGGGTGGGCAGTTTTACCGAGGCGGCACGCCAGCTCTACCTGAGCCAGCAGGCGGTGAGCAAGCATGTGGCCAAGCTGGAGCAGGATCTGGACTGCACCCTCTTCAACCGGGAGCGGGGCAACCTCTCCCTCACCGAGGCGGGCAAAATCTATTTCGACGCCTTCACCCAGATGGAGGAGACCCTCCGGGCCGCCCGGGAGGAGGCCGGACGCCAGGAGGCCGGCTGGGGCGACACCCTGGTGGTGGGCCTGCCGGAGCTGCTGGATCTCCAGCCGCTGATCCGCCGCCTCACCGCCGCCTTCCGGGAGGAGTATCCCAACGCCCACATCGTCTACAAGAGCGCCCCCCATTGGACGGTGCTCAAGTGGCTGGAGGACGGCTCCGCGGACGTGGCCTTCACCTTTGAGGAGGAGGTGGCCAATCGGGACTGGGCCCGCTATCTGGTCATCGACGTGCTCCAGGAGATGCTGGTGGTCTCCGCCGACCACCCCAAGGCCACGCCGGAGGCCAGCTATCTGGATTTCAAGGACGAGCGGATGTTCTTCTCCCCCGACCCCAGCACCGGCGGGGCGGAGATCGTGGCCGAGCTGGAGCGGATGGGCTTTTCCGGCGACCAGCTGGTGCGCACGGAGAACCTGCTCTCCTCCATGGCCTCGGTGGAGCAGGGGCAGGGGGTGACGCTGCTGCTGGAGTACTGCAAGCTGCTCCACGGCGAGCACCTGCGGGTCTACCCCACCAACGAGACCTCCACCGTGGTGCTGGCCTACCGCCGCAGCACCAAAAAGCGCTGCGCCCGCCGCTTTGTGGAGGCCGCCCACCAGAGGTTCATTCCCCTGCGGCCCTGATGCTCGAAAAAGCAAGCTTTTTCTGCGAAGGGGATGCAGGCCGCTGCAGCGCACTGCGACTCGCCAAGAGCCGCCTCAAGCGGCGGTTGCTCGCTTGCATGCGCCTGCGGGCGCGATCGCTTTGCTCGCACGTTTACATGGCGCTAAGAGCCGCTTCGCGGTTGCGCCATTGTACGCCCGCTGCGGCGGGTGTGCGGCCAGATCTGAGAAGAGAAAATTCCGAGGCGCATGTCCCCGGAATTTTCGTAATCGGATTCTGTTCCGCCCGCTGCGGCGGGCGGAATTCGGTGAAACCCCTGCAAGCTCCGGTCGATCGACAGACGAAAGCCCCCTGGCTATTCAGTGAACAGCCAGGGGGCTTGTTTTTTCCCGTTTACAGGCCCAGGTTCACAATGGCGTCGTGGCCATCCCGGGTGGCCTGGCCGATCTGCCGGGCGCGGGAGGCGTCGCCGCAGACATAGAACTCGGTGCCATAGGCGGCCAGTCGCTCCACCTCGGCGCTGCGGGAGCGCATACCGGCGGCCATGACCACGGTGTCGGCGGCAAAGACCGCCTCCTTGCCCTCGGCGTCCACGGCGGTGACGGCGTCGGCGGTGATGCCGGTGCAGCGGAAGCCGGTGGCGGGGGTCAGGTTGGGCTCCACCTCGATCTGGTGCAGCACGTTCAGCCGGTGCATCCGGCCGCAGTCGGGGGCCAGCTCCTCCTGCATCTCCAGGATGGTGACCTTGTGGCCCTCCCGGGCGAGCTGGATGCCCTCCTCGCAGCCGATCAGGCCGCCGCCGATGACGACGACGTTCTCCCCCACCGGGGTGTCCGCCTTCAGCTCCGCGCCGAAGACCACCTGGGCCGCCGAGTCGGTGGGCACAGGCAGCGCCCAGGGGTCGGCACCCACACAGGCGAGGATGGCGTCGGGCCTGACCTCGGCCACCAGCTCGTCGGTGACGACGGTGTTCAGCCGGATGTCGATGGGCAGGCGCATGACCTTGGCGGCGGTCATGTCCCGATAGCGGCGGATATTGGCCTTAAAGTCGGCGTTGTCGGCGTATTTCAGGCCACCCAGCCGGTCGGACTGCTCCACCAGCGTGACCCTGTGCCCCCGCTCGCAGGCGGTGATGGCGGCCTGCATCCCGGCGGGGCCGCCGCCCACGATGAGGACGGTCTTCTTCTCCCGGGTGGGGATGGGGTGGAAATACTCGAACTCCCGGCCGATGTAGGGGTTGACGGCGCAGCGCATGCACTTGTTCTTCATCAGGCCGCTCTGACACTCGCCGCAGCGGAGACAGGGGGTGATGTCCTCCGCCCGGCCCCGCATCAGCTTCCGGGGCAGGAAGGGGTCGGCGATCAGGGCGCGGCCCATGGCGATGCAGTCCACCCCGGTCTCCTCCAGGAAGGCCTCCATCTTGTCCGGCTCGGAGAAGGCGCCCACGGTGATCACCGGGGTCTTGACGTGCTTTTTGATCTCGGCGGCCAGGCCGGAGTTCTCCCCGTGGGCCTGGAAGGCGCCGGGGTGCATCAGCACGGCGGAGTACATGTCCTGCTGGGACCCGGCGGAGACGTGGATCAGATCCACCTTGCCGTCCAGGGCCTTTGCGATCTCCACGCCGGTCTCGATGCCATAGCCGCCCTCCATGCGCTCGGAGCCGGAGATGCGGATGTCGATGGGGAAATTGCGGCCCACGGCGGCGCGGACCTTCTCCACCACCAACAGGGGGAAGCGCATCCGGTTCTCGATGGAGCCGCCCCACCGGTCGGTGCGGTGATTGGTGACGGGGGAGATGAACTGATGCAGCAGCCAGCCGTGGCCGGCGTGGATCATCACCATGTCGAAGCCGCAGTCCTTGGCCATCTTGGCCGCCGCGCCGAATTTCTCCGCGATGTCATAGATCTGCTCCTCGGTCATCTCCTTGACCTCGTCCCCCCACTCGTCCACATAGCCGGAGGGGCCGATGGCGCACTTGCCGCCGATGAAGGCCGGGTCGCACAGCGCGCCGCCGTGGTCGATCTCGATCTCCGCCGCAGCGCCGCCGGAGTGGATGGCGTCGGTCAGCTTGACCAGATAGGGGATGGCGGAGGGGTCGTCCAGGCCCACCTGCATCGGGTGGCTGCGCCCGGTCTCCAGATCGACGATGGCGTCGCCCACGCTGACCAGGGCCACGCCGCCGCTGGCCTTGAGCTTGTAGTAGTTGATGTTGTCGTCGCTGTAATGCTCGCCGGGGCCCAGCTCCGCCAGGGAGGTGGGGGCGGAGAGCATCCGGTTCTTCAGCCGCAGGCCGGCGACCTGGAGGGGCTGGAGCAGCTTGTCATAGTTTCCCATCCTGTGTGGCTCCTTTCGATCAAGGGCAGATTTTTCTTTGATTCCTTTTACAGTATAGCAGAACAATCCGTTGTTGTCTTACAATAAAATAGAGCGCAAGTCCCGCAAAACGCCTGCCTTTTCGAGAATCACAGCAGCGGCGCGAAGGCCCGCAGCAGCGCGTGGAGCAGGCGGCGGTGGCGGCCAAAGTGCCGGGCATCGGCCAGGGTGATCTCCTGGCTGACGGCCTGGGTGGCCAAAAAGTCGTCCCGCACGTCGGTCACGGCGGAGGAGCCGGACATCCAGACGCCGCACTCGAAGTGGAGGTAGAGGCTGCGGTAGTCCAGATTGATGGTGCCCACAGTGGCGAATTGGTCGTCCACCACAAAATTTTTCGCGTGGATGAAGCCCGGGGTGTACTCAAAGATGCGCACCCCCGACTCCAGCAGGATGTTGTAGTGGGCGCGGGTGAGCTCAAAGATCAGCTTCTTGTCCGGGATGTGGGGGGTGATGATGCGCACGTCCACCCCGGACTGGGCCGCCACGCAGAGGGCGGTGGTCATGTCGTCGTCCACCACCAGGTAGGGGGTGGTAATATAGATATAGCGCCCAGCCTTGGTGATGAGGTTGTGGTAGACGGTGGCCCCGATGGGCCTGCCGTCCAGAGGGGAGTCGTGATAGGGCTGCACCACCCCGTCGTCGGGAATCTCCCCCTGGGCCGGGGCGGGGAGGAAGGCGTCCACGCTCTCGTCCCCGCCGGTGGAGAAGTTCCACCCCGCCAGGAACATGACGGTCAGGTTTTTCACCGCCGCCCCCCGGAGCATGATCCCGGTGTCCTTCCAATGGCCAAAGCGCTCCCATTGGTTGATATACTCGTCGGAGAGGTTGATGCCGCCGGTGAAGCCCACATTGCCGTCGATGATCATCAGCTTGCGGTGGCTGCGGTTGTTCAGGCGCAGGTCGAGCACCGGGCGGTAGCGGTTGAAGGCCTCGCAGGCGATGCCCATCCCCCGCAGGGTCTTGTCATAATTCTTGGGCAGGGAATAGATGCAGCCGATGTCGTCATACATCACCCGCACATCCACCCCCTGCTCCGCCTTGCGGCGCAGGATCTCCAGGATCTCGTCCCACATGACCCCGGGCCGGATGATGAAGTACTCCAGGAAGATGAATTTTTCCGCCTTCTCCAGCTCCCGCTTCATCTGCTGGAACATCACGTCCCCCAGGGGGAAGTAGCGGGTCTCGGTGGCGACGTGGGCGGGGCAGCCCCCGGCCTGGGCGATATAGCGGGACTGATAGGCCGCCTCGGGGCGCTGCTCCCCCAGCGCCGCCAGGGCGGCGGCCCCGGTCTCGCCCATGGAGGCGTGGAACCGCTTCTCCTGCTCGGCCATCTGGCGGCGGCGTCGGCGGCTCGTCTTGTTGCCGCCGTAGAGCAGGTACATCAGCCCCCCGAACACCGGCACCGACAGCACCGGCATGACCCAGGCGATCTTGTAGGCGACGTGGTAGCGGCTGCTGAGGATCTTCAGCACCGCCACCAGCGAGATGACGAAATAGGCCAGGTAAAACAGCGCGAAATAGTTGGACAGCCAGATGGCCGGGATGGCCAGCACCGCCATCTGGAGGACGATGGAGACGCTGACGAAAAGGCCCGGTGGAAGATCAGCTTGGCCAGATGGGTGAAGAAGTTCTGCTTCCCCCGCTGGAACACCTCTTTGGCCCGCTGCTTGGTGTTTCTGGCCTCGGTCTGTGGCGCGTTGGGGTTCATTTGACGACGACGTTCTCCTCTCCCAGCACCGCCTGCATCTCCCGCACCAGGGAGGTGTGGAGCAGGCAGGGCATGCCGTATTGTTTCTTGGTGTCCGCGGCGTACAGAATCAGGCGGTCGGTGCCGGGGAACATCAGCAGCACCTTGCGCAGATAGGCCACCCGGCGATCCTCCAGGGAGGGCACCTTGAGGTAGAGGCGGCTCTTCCCCGCCAGGGATTCCTGCGCCGGTGCCGGTGTCGGCTCCGGCCTGTCCCCATCCTGGGCCGACCGCCCGCCCCCGGCCGCGTCGGTCAGGGGCGAGACCCGGTTGCAGATGATCTGGGGCGGCTTCTCCTCCCGCACGGAGATGCGCCCCTCCACCAGCACGGCGTTCCCCTCCTGGAGGAGGTGGCCGTACTGGTCCAGCGCCTGGGCAAAGACCAGCATCTCGATGGAGCCGGACTCATCCTCCAGGCCGATATAGGCCATCAGGGAGTTGTTGCGGGTGGTCTTGACCTTGGAGGAGGAGACGATGGCCGCCAGGGTGACCTTCTGGTCGTCGTGGAAGTGCTCCCCCTGTCCCTCCCCGGTCAGGTCGCTGTTGATGGCGCCGATCCGGGCGCAGCGCAGGCGGCGGATCACGTCCCGGAACTCGTCCATGGGGTGGCCGGTCAGGTAGAGGCCGGTGGTCTGCCGCTCCATGCGCATCCGCTCGGCGGGGGAGAACTCGGGAATGTCGGGCAGGGGCACCTCGCTGGCGCGGGTGTCCTCCCCTCCGGCCAGGACGCCGAAGAGGTCGAACTGCCCCTCCAGGTTGCGCTTCCGGGCGTCGGAGATGCCGTCCACCACCTGGTTCATCACGGCGATGAGCTGGGAGCGGCGCACCCCCATGGAGTCGAAGGCGCCGCAGCGGATCATGTTCTCCAGGGCGCGGCGGTTGAGGTCGTGGTCGAACATCCGCTCGCAGAAGTCCTGGAAGCTGCGGTAGGGGCCATTGGCCTCCCGCTCCCGCACCATCGCCTCGATCAGGCCCCAGCCCACCCCCTTGACGGCCACCAGGCCGTAGCGGATGCCGCCGGGGACGACGGTGAAGTCGGACCGGGACTCGTTGACGTCCGGGGGCAGCAGGGGGATGCCCAGCTCCTTGCACTCGGCGATATACTCCGACACCTTGTCGGAGGAGCCCAGCACACTGGTCAGCAGGGCGGCCATATACTCCCGGGGATAGTAGTATTTGAAATAGGCGGTCTGATAGGCCACGATGGCATAGCACACCGCGTGGGCCTTGTTGAACGCGTAGTTGGCGAAGTCATAGATGTCGCTGTAAATCCGCTGGGCCACGTCCTCCGGAATGCCGTTGGCGATGCACCCGGCGATGCCCCGCTCCGCGTCGCCGTAGAGAAAGGCGTTGCGCTCCGCCTCGATCTGCTTGGCCTTCTTCTTGGAGATGGCGCGGCGCACCATGTCCGCCCCGCCCAGGGAGTAGCCGGCCAGCTGCTGGAAGATCATCATGACCTGTTCCTGATAGACGATACAGCCGTAGGTGACGGACAGGATCGGCTCCAGGGAGGGGTGGAGGTAGGTGATGGCCTCGGGATGGGCGGCGTTGTAGACGAATTTGGGAATGGAGTCCATGGGGCCGGGCCGATAGAGGGCGATGATGGCGGTCAGATCCTCGATGGAGGTGGGCCGCAGCTGGAGGCACACCCCGGTCATCCCGGCGGACTCCATCTGGAACACGCCGGAGGTCTTTCCGGCGGAGAGCATCTGGAAGACGGCCTGGTCGTCCTCCGGAATCGTGTGCAGGTCAAAGCCCGGCACCCGGCGGCGGATCATCTTCTGGGCGTCGTCCAGAATCGTGAGGTTGCGCAGGGCCAGAAAGTCCATCTTCAGCAGGCCCAGCTCCTCCAGGGTGGTCATGATATACTGGGTGACGATGCTCTCGTCGTTGCGGGCCAGGGGGACGTACTCATGCACCGGGCGGCGGGTGATGACCACCCCCGCCGCGTGCTTGGAGGCGTTGCGGGGCATCCCCTCGATGGTGCGGGCGGTGTCGATGAGGCGGCGCACCCGCTCGTCGCTCTGATACTGCTCCCGCAGCGGCTTGGAGACCTGGAGCGCATCGTCCAGGGTGATGTGCAGGGGCATGGAGGGCACCTGCTTGGCGATGGCGTCCACCTCGGCATAGGGCAGGTTCATCACCCTCCCCACGTCCCGGATGACGCCCCGGGCGGCCATGGTGCCGAAGGTGATGATCTGGGCGACGTGGTCGGCGTCGTACTTGCGGTTGACGTAGTCGATGACCTCCCCCCGGCGGCGGTAGCAGAAGTCCATGTCGATATCGGGCATGGTGACCCGCTCCGGGTTGAGGAAGCGCTCGAAGTAGAGGTCATACTTCATGGGATCCACGTCGGTGATGTTCAGGCAGTAGGCCACCATGCTTCCGGCGGCGCTGCCCCGGCCCGGGCCCACGGGGATGTCCTGATCCTTGGCGTATTGGGTGAAGTCGGAGACGATGAGGAAGTAGTCCACAAAGCCCATCTTGCGGATCATGTCCATCTCATAGCGCAGGCGATCCCGATACCCCGCCGGGTCGCCGGGATAGCGGCGCGCGTAGCCATCCAGGCAGAGCTTGTCGAACCAGCTGTCGGCGTCGTAGCCCGCGGGATACTGGAACTCCGGCAGGTGATATTTGCCGAACTCGAAGTCCATATTGCAGGCCTCGGCGATGCGCATGGTATTGTCAATGGCCTCGGGATGGCCGGGGAAGAGGGCGCGCATCTCCGCCTCGCTCTTGATATAAAATTCCTCCGTCTCAAATTTCATGCGCCGGGGGTCGTCCAGGGTCTTGCCGGTCTGGATGCACATCAGCACGTCCTGGGCCTCGGCGTTCTCCTTGCGGAGGTAGTGGGCGTCGTTGGTGGCCACCAGGGGGATGCCGGTCTCGTCGCTGAGGCGGTAGAGATCGGGCAGGATCTGCTTCTGCTCCTGGATACCGTGGTCCTGAATTTCGAGATAGTAGCTCTCCGGGCCCATGAGATCCCGCATGAAGAGGGCGTGCTCCTTCGCTCCGGCGTAGTCCCCGGCGCGCAGGCGGCGGGGGATCTCCCCGGCCAGGCAGGCGGACAGGGCGATCAGCCCCGCGTGGTGCTCCTGCAGCAGGTCGAGGTCGATCCGGGGCCGATTGTAAAAGCCCTCCACGTTGGCCTGGCTCACCATGTAGGAGAGGTTGCGGTAGCCCTCATCATTTCTGCACAGCAGGATGAGGTGCCGGGCCTCGCCGTCCAGCTCGTGCACCTTGTCGAATCGAGTGCGGGGGGCGACGTAGACCTCGCAGCCGATGATGGGCTTGATCCCCGCCGCCTTGCAGGCGCGGTAGAAGTCCACGCAGCCGTACATCACCCCGTGGTCGGTGATGGCCACGGCGGTCTGGCCCAGCTCCTGCACCCGCTGCACCAGGCCCTGAATGCGGCAGGCCCCGTCCAGCAGGGAAAATTCCGTATGAACATGCAGATGTGCAAAGGCCATACGCTCACCTCCATCGTGGGTATGTTGGTTCCTTCTGTTATCCCCCCAGGCCGCCGGTGAAGAACACCGACTCCAGGGCCAGCGCCGTCAGCAGCGCCAGGGGGGCGTCCTGGGCATCGGCGATGTCCAGGACGTGATAGCCCTTATGCTCCGGGGGATTGTCCACGGAGAAGACGGCGGTGCCGTCCTCCCCCGTCACTTTATAATACCAGCTCCGGGGGCTGCCGGTCAGCTGCCAGTCCCGGATGTGGAGCCGGAAGGCAAAGCCGCCCTCCCACCTGCGGTACATGGTGACATAGCCCGCGCTCTTACCACCCAGGGACAGCTCCACCGTGGGCAGCAGGGTCACCCAGCGCCTGCCGATGCTCCCCACCGCATTGCCGAAGGGCAGCTCCGTCACGTCGAACCGCTGCCGGAGCTGGAGGCCGCTGCCCGGCTCCACACGGTAATATGGCCTGCCCTGTCCGTCATAAATCTCGTAGCTTTCGTGGAGGCCGTAATAGCGCTCCTTCAGCAGCAGCTTCATGTCGCTTCCTCCTCTGGCCGCGCCATCTCCATCAGCTTGCGCAGCCGGTGGTTCATGCAGGACTTGCTCACCTGGGCCAGCTGGGCCAGCTGGCTCAGGGACAGCTCCGGGTTCTCCAGCCGGAACAGCGCCGTCTCCCGCAGCTTGTCCGGCAGGGCGTCCAGCCCCACCGTCTCCTGGATGCGGCGGATGGCCTCGATCTGGCTCTGGGCGGCGTCCACCGCCTTGTCCACATTGGCCACGTCGCAGTTGGACCAGCGGTTGACGCCGTTGCGCAGGTGCTTCTCCACCTTGGCGTTCATGATCTCCATGGCGGCCAGGGGCGCGCCGATGGTGGTCAGCAGGTCGGCGATGGCCTCGCTGCGCTTGAGGTAGGTGACAAAATTGGCGCTGCGGGTGATGCCCTTGGGGGCAAAGCCCAGCTCCTGGAGGAGGGCCATCAGCTCCCGCTGGACGTAGAGGTGGTTGGTCACCAGCTCCAGGTGATAGCGCTTCTCCGGGTCGGTGACGCTGCCCCCGGCCAGAAAGGCCCCCCGCAGAAAGGCGGCGCGGCAGCAGTCCTCCTCCAGCACGGCCAGGTTGATGTGGTGGGAGAGGCTGTTCTCCCGGGCGTAGCCGTAGGCGTCCATGATGACGGCGATCTTGGTGGGGTCGGTCAGCTCAAACTTCAGCTTTCCCCCGGCGTTCACGTCCTCCGGCTGCACGTCGAAGGAGAGGGAGAAGGCCTTGCGCAGCAGCCGGGGCAGCCGCTGGGCGAAGGGGACGCACTGGGTGGTGATGCGGATGTGGGTGGGGGTGAAGAGGTTGCAGAACAGGAGGACGCCATAGAGCTCCGCACGGGTGCAGCAGCTCTTGCGCAGCCTTTCCTGGCACAGCTCGGCCTTGACGCCGCCGGCGAAGGATAACATGGGCGGGCACCTCCTGAAATCGGTAAATCGTTCAACAATGGGCGCAGCTTTCGTGCCGCGTCCCGGTCAGAGAATTGCTCAGCTCTCCCGGACATAGCGGGGCTCGCCCCGCTCCAGGGTGCGGACGGTGTGCTCCTCCATCAGCTCCAGGATGGCGCGGGACAGGGCCTCCGGGTCGTGGCGGGCCAGCTGGCGGTTGGCCACGTCGGCCACCGGCCGCAGCAGCACCTCCACCCCCAGCTCCCGCAGGGACTGGGCGTCCCCCCGGATGGGGGCGCACCCCTCGTCGGCGTAGCGGGAGAGCAGCGCCTCCGGGATGGGGGCGGAGTTGACCAGGCAGTAGTCCACCAGCCGCCCCCCCGCGTGCTTCAGCAGGGCCCGCAGGTGGTCGGCGGCAGAATAGCCCTCGGTCTCGCCGTCTTGGGTCATGACGTTGCAGACGTAGACCCGCAGCGCCGGGGAGCGGCGCACCGCCTCCGCCACCCCCTCCACCAGCAGGTTGGGGATGACGCTGGTGTATAGGCTGCCCGGCCCCAGCAGGATGAGGTCGGCCTCCTCGATGGCGGCCAGGGCCTCCGGGTTGGCGCGGGGCCGCTCCGGCAGCAGGTGCACCCGGGTGATGCGGCAGTCCTGCTCCTTTTTGAAGGCGCTGATCTTGGACTCGCCGGTGACCTGGGTGCCGTTCTCAAAGTCGGCCACCAGGCGGATATTCTCGGTGGTGACGGGCAGCACCCGCCCCGTGATGGCCAGCACGTCCCCCATCTGGGCCACCGCCTCCTCAAAGGAGCCGGTGACCCCCATCAGGGCGGCAATAAACAGGTTGCCAAAGCTCTGGCCGGAGAGGGAGCCCTCGGTGAAGCGGTAGTTGATGAGCTTCTCCATCAGCGGCTCCGTGTTGGCCAGGGCCTGCATGCAGTGGCGGATGTCCCCCGGGGGCGGCATGCCCAGGTCGGTGCGCAGCATGCCGGAGCTGCCCCCGTCGTCGGCCATGGTGACCACGGCGGTGAGGCGGCTGGTGCGGCGCTTGAGGCCGCGCAGCATGGTGGACAGGCCGGTGCCGCCGCCGATGGCGACGATGCGTGGGCCCTGGGAATAGATCGTCTGACGCTTCATTCCCTATGCCCTCGTCACGTCCCGGTGGTATTCGGAGACGGTGTAGCCCAGCGCCCGCAGCTGCTCCGTCAGGTAGCAGGCCATGGCCACCGAGCGGTGGCGCCCGCCGGTGCAGCCGATGGCGACGGTGAGCATCGGCTTGCCCTCCTCGGCGTAGCAAGGCAGCAGGAAGGAGATCATGTCCAGCAGCTTGCTCTGGAACTCCCGGGTCACCGGGAAGCCGTCCAGATAGGAGCGGATGGCCGCGTCCTTGCCCGTCAGCTCCCGCAGGCTGGTGACGTAGTAGGGGTTGGGGAGAAAGCGCATGTCAAAGACCAGGTCGGCCTCCAGGGGCATGCCGTATTTATAGCCAAAGCTCATCACGGTGACGGAGATGCCGTTTTTGTTCTCCCCGCTGCCGAAGAGGCGGCGCAGCGCCCCCCGGAGCATCTGGGTGGAGGAGAAGGGGGTGGTGTCCAGCACGTCGGAGGCCCGATCCCGCACCGGCTGGAGCAGCTCCCGCTCCCGGGCGACGGCCTCCTCCAGGGAGGTTCCGGTCTTGGCCAGGGGGTGCAGACGCCGGGTCTCCTTATAGCGGCGGATCAGGGCAGGCAGCTCCGCCTCCATGAAGAGCAGGCGGTAGTTGCACTTCATGGCGTCCAGCTGATCCAGCGCCTCCAGCATGGGGACAAAGCTGCTGCCGGAGCGGATGTCGCTGACCAGGGCCACCCGGTCATACTGGCCGTTGCCGTGCAGACAGAACTCCACGAACTTGGGCATGAACTCCGGCGGGATGTTGTCCACGGTGAAAAAGCCCGCGTCCTCCAGAAATTCCGCCGCCCGGCTCTTTCCCGCGCCGGACAGGCCGGTGATGATGACGAATTCCATCGCGTGTTCCCTCTTTCTCTCTAGCGGAGCCGGCGGATCTCCAGCTCCAGGGCGATTCCGGTCTCCCGCAGGACGGTCTCCCGGATCTGATCCGTCAGGCGCAGCACGTCGGCGCAGGTGGCGCCGCCGATGTTGACGACGAATCCGGCGTGCTTGGGGCTGACCTGCGCGCCGCCCACCGTCAGGCCCTTGAGGCCGCATTGGTCGATCAGGGCGGCGGCAAAGCCCCCCACCGGCCGCTTGAAGGTGGAGCCGGCGCTGGGCTTATCCAGGGGCTGGCTGGAGCGGCGCTTTTCGGCCAGCTGCTCCATCCTCGCCCGGATCTCCTCCCCCTCGCCGGGGGCGAGGCGGAAGACGGCGGCGGTGACGCATTTGTCCCCGTCGGAGTAGGCGCTGTGGCGGTAGGTCAGGGCCTGGGCCTCGCCGGTCAGCACCCCCGGCTCCCCGGCCAGGGTGAGGTAGCGGCTCTCCACCGCCACGTCCTTCAGCTCCCCGCCGTAGGCCCCGGCGTTCATCACCATGCCGCCCCCGACGGTGCCGGGGATGCCGTGGGCGAACTCCAGGCCCGTCAGGCCGTTTTGCAGGGCGAAGACGGCGGCCCGGGCCAGGGTGACCCCCGCGCCGCAGGTGATCTCACTCTCCCCCGTCCGCTCCAGGGTGTCCAGCCCCGCGGCGGTGCGGAGCACCAGGCGGTCGATGGGGCCGTCGTCGGCCAGCACGTTGGTGCCGTTGCCGAGGAGGAAGGGCTCGACGCCCAGGCGCGACGCCGTCCGGAGGGCGGCGGCAAGCTCCGCCTCGGTTTTGACATTGGCCAGCAGGGCCGCCGGGCCGCCGATGCGGAAGGAGGTGTGGCGGCTCAGGGGCTCGTTTTCCAGCACCTCCAGGGTGGGGCAGGCGTCCCGCAGCGCTTGCTTCAGCAGAGGAGTATTCATGGGCACAAACCTCCGAATCGAAATCATGCAGATACTGATACAGAATAAATTATATCACTCCCGGGGCGAAAAGAAAACCCCGCGGGAAGAAAGTTCTGCGCCGGGCCAGAACGTCCCCCGGGCTGGC
>JAFVAS010000278.1 GCA_017480395.1 Oscillospiraceae bacterium
GATGTGCTCAATTATCTTGCGCAGTCATATATTAAGAATGAGCGTTACCAGGATGCCGTTGATGTTTACAATCGAGCTCTTGCCGCGGATCCCACCTTCGGGCCTGCCGTTACCGGCCTTTGTGAGATGTATAAGCAGATGAAGGAACGGGATGTGCGCTCCATGCAGCAAACCTTCCGCCTGCTGACCCTTTTTGTCGGGGTGCTGTGCATCGGCCTGATGGTGGTCAGTCCGGAGGCGGTGCTGCTCTTCGGCTCCCATAAGTATATCGACGCTGCGCCGGTCATTCCCCCGGTGGCGGGCAGTGTGTTCTTCATCTTCCTATACACCGTTCTCTCTTTCCCTCAGTTCTATTTTGAGAAGACAAAATTTCTGATGGTGGCTTCCATTCTGGCTGCGGCGTTGAATATCGGCCTGAATTGGGTGTTTATCCAGATCTTCGGTTTTGTTGCTGCGGGCTACACCACATTGACCTGCTACATCGACTATAGCGTCGGGCACTATTTTGTCAGCAAAAAAATCCTTTAGACAAATGGCGTGGAAGAGGATATAATACCTCTCAGGCATATTGTGATCTGGGCTGTGGTGCTGACAGGCATGTGTCTGCTCTCCAATCTGCTGTTCCACGATCGTCTGATCCGCCTTGCGATTATTCTGATTTTCGCCCTGGTGGCCATCCTCAAGCGCAGAGATATTCTCGCTCTTCTCAAGACCATCCGAGGCAAATGACCAATGAAACATCAACAGACACGCCGGAATTCCCTCCGGCGGTTTGTTCCACCGGATGTTCACGAAATCTGAAAAGAGGTTTGTTCATGAATATACAGGAATGCGATATTTTGCGAACGCTGTCGGACGAGCCCTTCCTCAGCCAGCGCATTCTCGCCGAGGTATCGGGCCACTCCCTGGGCGTGGTGAACCGTTCGGTCAAAAACCTGACCGCCGCCGGTTATCTGGACGGGGAGGTTCATCTGACCGAGCAGGCCCGCGCCCTGATGGATCAGCGCGCGCCGAAAAACGCCGTGATTCTGGCGGCGGGCTTTGGAATGCGGATGGTGCCCATCAATCTGTCCACCCCCAAGGCGCTGCTGGAGGTGAACGGGGAGCGGCTGATCGACCGGCTGATCCGGCAGCTGCACGCCGTCGGCGTCACCGACATCACCGTGGTGGTCGGCTTTATGAAGGATCAGTTCGAGTATCTGATCGATGAATACGGCGTGGAGCTGGTGGTCAACGAGGCGTATGCCACGAAAAACAACATCCACAGCCTGGCCCTGGTGCTGGATCGCCTCTCCAACACCTATATTGTCCCCTGCGACCTCTGGTGCGACGGCAACCCCTTCCGCCGCCGGGAGCTCTACTCCTGGTATATGGTCTCCGATCTGGTGGAGCAGGAGAGCGGTGTGCGGGTCAACCGCAAGATGGAGCTGGTGCGCGCCGCCGGGGCGGGAAACGCCATGGTGGGCATCTGCTACCTGCTGGAGCCGGAGGCCGCCCTGGTGCGGCAGCGCCTCGGCGCGCTGGAGCGCGGCGGCAGACACGACGACGCCTTCTGGGAGGAGGCCCTCTACCAGAAGGATCGGATGATTCTCCCCGCCCGGGTCGTCCACGGCGCGGAGGTCTTTGAGATCAACACCTATGAGCAGCTGCGGGAGCTGGACTCCGACTCCAACCACCTGAAATCGGACGCCATCGGCACCATCGCCCGGGTGCTCGGGGTGTCAGCGGCGGAGGTGACGGACATCTCCGTGCTGAAAAAGGGCATGACCAACCGCTCCTTCCTCTTCACGGTTCGGGGGAGCAAGTATATCATGCGCATCCCCGGGGAGGGGACGGATCAGCTCATCGACCGGGGGCAGGAGGCGGCGGTTTTTGCGGCCATCCGCGGCAGGGGCCTGTGTGACGACCCGGTCTATCTCAACCCGGAGAACGGCTATAAGATCACCGCCTTTCTCGACGGCGTCCGAACCTGCGATGCCGCCAGCGAGGACGATCTGAAGCGCTGTATGGCAAAGCTGCGGGATTTCCACGCCATGGGCATTCAGGTGCCCCACACCTTTGACCTCTTCGGCCAGATCACATTCTATGAATCCCTGTGGGAGGGCACCCCCTCCGTCTACAAGGACTATGTCCGCACCCGGGAGAACGTGTTCCGGCTGCGGGACTATATCGACGGGCAGGAGAAGGACTGGTGCCTCACCCATATCGACGCGGTGTGCGACAACTTCCTGTTCTACCGGCGCTCCGGGCGGGAGGAGCTCCAGCTCACCGACTGGGAGTACGCCGGGATGCAGGATCCCCATGTGGACGTTGCGATGTTCGCAATTTACAGCCTCTATGACCGGCAGCAGGTCGATCACCTGATCGACCTCTACTTCGAGGGGAGCTGCCCCGCTGCGGTGCGCATCAAGATTTACTGCTATATCGCGGCCTGCGGCCTGCTTTGGTCCAACTGGTGCGAGTATAAGCGGAAGCTGGGCATCGAGTTCGGCGCATACAGCCTGCGCCAGTACCGCTACGCGAAGGATTACTTCCGCCTCGCCATGCAGGCGATGGAGGAACAGAACGGGAAAGGGGAGACATCCCATGATTGAACCGCAGACCCATTTCGTCCGGCGGGCCATCATCATGGCCGCCGGGATCGGCCAGCGGATGCGGCCGGTCACCCTGACCACCCCAAAGCCCCTGGTGCCGGTGAACGGTGTGCGGATGATCGACACGGTGATCCGCGCCCTGCGGGAAAATGGCATCACCGAGATCTATGTGGTGGTGGGCTACCGCAAGGAGCAGTTTCAGCCCCTGGAGGTGGAGTACGCGGGCCTGAAGCTGATTGAAAACCCGTATTACGACACCTGCAACAACATCAGCTCCCTCTATGTGGCCCGGGAGCACCTGGGGGACAGCATCATCCTGGACGGCGACCAGATCATCTACAACCCGGCCATCCTCGCCCCCGAATTTGCCCTGTCCGGCTACAACGCGGTCTGGACAGACCGGGAGACGGGGGAGTGGCTCATGCAGGTGGAGGACGGGGTGGTTCGCTCCTGCTCCAGAACCGGCGGCGCCCACGGCTGGCAGCTGTACAGCATCAGTCGGTGGACGGCGGAGGACGGAGCCCGGCTGCGGCGGCACCTGGAGATCGAGTTTGAGGAGAAGGGCAACCGCCAGATCTACTGGGACGACGTGGCGATGTTCTGCTACCCGCAGGAATATCGCCTGGGCATCCGGGAGATGCAGAGGACAGACATCATCGAGATCGACGACCTGGCCGAGCTGGCCGGCATCGACCCGAGTTACAGCGTATATCAGGAGGGACAAAAGGGATGAAAACGGTCAACAAGGGACGCATCGACTGGATGATTACGCTGGTACCATTTGTGCTCATCATGGGGCTGGCCGGACTGCTCTTTGCGCTGCCGGAGCAGTCCAACCAGGTCATCAGCCAGGTGCGGTTTTTCTTCGGGGACACCATGGGGCTTTATTACCTGGTGATCGGGCTGGGGGTGCTGGTCGTCTCCCTCTTCCTCTCCTTCTCCAAATACGGCGGCATCGTGCTGGGTGAGCCGGGGGAGAAGCCCAAATACTCCTTCTTCGCCTGGGGCAGCATGATGTTCACCTGCGGCCTGGCGGCGGATATTCTGTTCTATTCCTTTGCCGAGTGGGTCATGTACGCCACCAACCCCCACATCGCGGAGCTGGGGCCGGTGGACGAGTGGGCGGGGGTCTTCCCCCTGTTCCATTGGAGCTTCATCCCCTGGGCCTTCTATCTGGTGCTGGCCGTGGCCTTCGGCTTTATGCTCCACGTCCGCAAACGGAGCCGCCAGCGCTATTCGGAGGCCTGCCGCCCCGTCCTGGGAAAGCACGCCGACGGCATCCTGGGGCGGATCATCGACCTGTTTGCGCTGTTCGCCCTCCTGGCGGGGACGGCCACCACCTTCAGCGTCGCCACCCCCCTGATGGCCAGCATCATCGTCCGGCTGTTCCACATTCAAGTGAGCCGCACCGCCGTGACCATCATCATCCTGCTCGTCACCTGCGCGGTCTACACCTACGCGGTGCTCCACGGCTTCAAGGGCATCAGCATCCTGGCCAAGCTGTGCATCTATCTCTTCTTCGGCCTGCTCATTTTTGTCCTGCTGGTGGGGGGACAGGGCCGCTTCATCATTGAGAACGGCTTCCAGTCCCTGGGTAAGATGGTGCAGAACTTCATTGAACTGGCCACCTACACCGATCCCGGGCGGACGAACAATTTCCCCCAGGACTGGACGATCTATTACTGGGCCTACTGGATGGTGTGGTGCATCGCGGCCCCCTTCTTCATCGGGAATATCTCCCGGGGCAGAACCGTCCGGCAGACCATTCTGGGTGGCTATATCTTCGGCGTCGGCTCCACCATTGTCAGCTTTGTGATTTTGGGCAACTACTCCCTGGGCCTGCAGACCAGCGGCGCGGCGGATTTCATCGCCCAGTACGAGGCCAGCGGCGACCTCTACGAGCTGATCCTGAACATCATCGACACCATGCCCTGCGCCGCCTTCATCCTTGTCCTGGTGTTGGTCACCATGATCGCCTTTTACGCCACCTCCTTTGACTCCATCGCCTATACCGCCGCGTGTTACAGCTACAAAAAAATCGGGGATGACGAGCATCCCCATCTGCTGATCCAGCTGCTGTGGTGCATTCTGCTCATCGTGCTGCCCATCGCTCTGGTGTTCTCGGAGAGCTCCATGAACAACATCCAGTCGGTCAGCATCATCTCCGCCTTCCCCATCGGCATCATCATGATCATTATGATCGTCAGCTTTTTCAAGGACGCGAAGAAATATCTGGAGGAGAGAAAGGGCTGATCCCGACCGGGCAGAAAAAAGTCCTGATTTTTCTTGACTTTTCCGCAAAAACAATTATAATAAAAAGGCTAGCGCCCGAAAAGGGCGCAGCCATTGAATCCTTGCCTCCGTTTCGAGGCGGAGGCCATTTGTCCATAAGGAGGTGCAAAAACTATGGCTAAGGTAACTGCAAACTATGAGGCTATGCTGGTCATCAATCCCGCCCTGGGTGAGGAGGCCATCGCCGCTATCGTGGAGCGCTTCAAGTCTCTGATCGAGACCAACGGCACCCTGGCCGAGGTGGATGAGTGGGGTGCTCGTCGTCTTGCGTACGAGATCGACCACATCACCGAGGGCTACTATGTGCTCATCAACTTCAGCTCCGCGCCCGATCTGCCCGCTGAGCTGGTGCGTATCGCCAACATCACCGAGGGCGTGATCCGTTCCCTGGTTGTCTGCAAGGACGAGTAAGAAGGGAGCGCTCCAACATGCTGAATCGTATCATTCTGATGGGTCGTCTGACCCGTGACCCTGAGCTGCGCCACACCGGCAGCGGCGTTGCGGTGGCCTCCTTCTCCCTGGCGGTAGACCGGGATTTCAAGGACAAGACCACCGGTCAGCGCACCACCGACTTCATCGACGTCGTCGCCTGGAGACAGACCGGCGAGTTCGTCTCCCGCTATTTCCAGAAGGGCAGCCTGGCCGTCGTGGAGGGCCGCCTGCAGATGCGGGATTGGCAGGACAAGGACGGCAACAAGCGCAGAAGCGCCGAGGTCGTGGCCGACAACGTCTACTTCGGCTCCAGCCGCAGAGACAGCGAGTCTCAGGGCAATTCCTACGGCGGCGGTTATGGGGACTCCGGTTATGCCCCCTCCGCCCCTTCCAGCTATGCGCCGCCCGCCAGCCAGGGCGCGTCCGCCCCGATCAGCGATTTTGCAGAGCTGACCGACGACGACGGCGACCTGCCGTTCTGATGTGACGGCAAGGGCAAGCTGATTTGTATTCTGATACGCCTTGCAGCGGCGTATTCTCTGAAAACTCAATGATAGGAGGGTAATATTATGGCTTTCGATCGCAACCGTTCCCGCAAGCGCAGGAAGGTCTGTGTATTCTGCGTGGACAAGATCCAGTCCATCGACTATAAGGACACCAACAAGCTGCGCCGCTATATCTCCGAGCGCGGCAAGATCCTGCCCCGCCGCACCACCGGCACCTGTGCCATGCACCAGCGTCAGCTGACCACCGCCATCAAGCGGGCCCGTCAGGTCGCCCTGCTGCCCTACGTGGTGGATTGATCCGAACCAAAAAGCGGTCACCCAATTTTGGGTGACCGCTTTTTTCGTTCAGGAGCGGAGGAACAGCCGCTGGATCAGCGCCTTGGCCCAGGAGAGAACCGGCGGGGTGACGGCGTCCAGCATGTGCCGCGCCTCGGCCCTGTCCGCGCCGGTGAGGGGGCCGATCTTCTGGAAAACCCGCCCCGCTGCCTCTGTTTTCCCCAGGGCGACGGCTGCCCGGGCGTTGTCGCCCATCGCGAAGTAGCGTCCAACCGCCATAGCGCCCACGGAGAACCTCCCCAGGGCCAGGGCGCCGATGGACACCACCCCGACGCTGATGGCCCCCAGAGCAAGGATTCCGCAGGCGATGGAGCCGGCGGAAATCAGGCCCAGGGCGATCACCCCCAGGGCCAGGGCCCCCAGGGACAGCAATCCGAAGGAGATGACGCCGAGGGAGACCAGGCCGACGGACACCACGCCCCGGGCAACAAAGCCGACGGCGACGATCCCCACGGCGGTGCGGCCCGGGCCGAAATTGACGTGCCAAAGGGGCAGACCGCCCACAGACCGGCGGCTCCTGCGCTCGAAGGTCGGGAAATGCAGACGAACAGGAGGTTCATCGGATTCGGCTGCCGCCTGGGAGGGCGGTTCGGCCTGATCCGTCAGCAGATAATCCATGGAGCAGCCATACAGCGCGCCGAGGCGGAGCAGCTTCTCCGTCTCGGGATAGGCCGCGCCGCTCTCCCATTTGCTCACCGCCTGCCGGGAGACACCCAGGCGCTCCGCCAGCTGCTCCTGGGTCAGATGATGTTCTCTTCTCAGCTTTGCCAGCTTGTCGCCCAGCGTCATGGCGATCCCTCCGATGCTCGTGGTTTTCATCCGTTATCATAGCCGATTCCCGGGAAAATCGCAATCAAGTTGCGCTCTCTTTTTGTCAACTTTGGGTTGCGCGGCCATTCTGCGCAGAAAAAGGCCGCCCCGCAGGGCGGCCTTTTGGTATGATGGGCGAAAATTACTCGATGGGGGCGTCGGGAGCCTCAGGGGCCTCGGGGACCTCAGGAGCCTCGGGGGCCTCAGGAGCCTCGGGGACTTCAGGAGCCTCAGGGGC
>JAFVAS010000279.1 GCA_017480395.1 Oscillospiraceae bacterium
AGGGAAAAGGTATAAACCCCTTATCCCTCTGCAATCGCGCTCGGAAAACGGCTTCTGGCAAGGCAGAAATACCGCCCAATGCGTATCAGTGAGCATGAAATAAGCGGCATAGACTTCTGACAGAAAATCTATGCCGCTGGCTTAAACGAAAAGGGATGCTCCTTTCGGAAACATCCCTTTATCGCTCGATTATTCGATTTTTGACTTGCCCTGTTTGCCCGCTGCCATAGAAAACCGTTGATTTTACTGCATTTTCTCATGTTTTCTTATGTCAGCGCACATAATGCGGCGCGCTTTGTTTACTCGTTTGGCGCGTAGGCCAGAATGCCATCCTTCTCCACCACGGTGTGGCTCCCGCTGTCCACCAGGTATTCCAGGTAGGGCCGGATGAACCGCTCAAAGGCCAGGGCCTTGAAGCCGCTGGTGACGGCCACCCCTATCTCCCGGCGGACGACGCGGGAGATCTCGTCCATGGTCATGGGGCGGTTCACCAGGGCTTTGATCTGCTCCAGCGCGGAGCGGTAGGCGTCCCGGTTCCGGTCACAGAGGGCGTCATAGGGGGCCTGCTCCACCCCGCAGTGGGCCAGGATCATCACCGGACTGCCCAGCGTCCGCAGCGCCTCGATGGTCGCCAGATTCCGCTCCATGTCGTAGGCATAGGGCAGCCGGGAGGTCTCCAGCGTCCGCCCGCACATCAGCGCGTCCCCCACATAGCAGACGTTGTCCGGGGTGATGACGCTGATGTGGTCGATGGAGTGGCCCGGGGTGTGGAGAATGCGGAAGGTGACGCCGCAGAAGAGCAGACGCTCCTCCTCCGGCTGGATGACCCGGTCGGCCAGCACCGGCACCAGGGTGGGGTCAGATCGGATCTGGCCGATGGTGTAGACGTAGAGATAGCTCTTCAGCGCCGCCTCCGTGCGGCAGCACTCCGCCTCCCCCAGGGGCATCGCCACAGGGATGCCGTACTTCTCCTGAAAATAGGCGGCGGTGCCGTCGTGGTCATAGTGGTTGTGGGTGCACAGCACCCCCGCCGGGGTCAGGCCGTGGCGGGCCAGCTCCCCCTCGATCTGCGCGCGCAGCCTGGGCAGGGCGGTGCCGCAGTCCAGCAGGATGCAGCGCGCCTCGTCAATGAGAAAGACCGGGATCAGCTGATGCCCCATCAGGCACCAGGTGCTGCCCCGAATCTGCTTGAGCTCCATGGGCATGGGAAAAACTCCTGTCATACGTTTTTTCCCATTGTAACACAGAACCCCGGCCAATTCCACCGCACCCGGGGATTATTTTGTCCCCGGGTCATCCACCGGAATCCGCTCCTCCGGCCGCTCCTGTCCCCGCTCCGGGCCAGTGCGCCGCCCCCTGGGCAGCAGATCCTCCGGCAGCAGCGGCTCCTGAGCCGCCTCCAGCTCCTCCGGCATGGGCCAGAGGGGCCGTCCAAAGCGCCGGTTCGGCATGCCATCGCCCCCTTTCGTTATCTAAGTCTAACCAACTTTAGCCCCCGCTAACCGTTGAAAAGCCTTGCTTTTTCCCCGCACCGTGTTATAATCAAACCTGCAAAGAGAAACTGCCCGTTTTTCGGGCCAACTATTCTAATTGGAGGTAATTACCATGGCATATCAGATCTCTGATTCCTGCATCATGTGCGGCGCCTGTGAGGCGGCATGTCCTGTCGGCGCCATCTCCGCCGGCGACACCCAGTATGTCATCGACGCGGATTCCTGCATCGATTGCGGCTCCTGCGCGGGCACCTGCCCCGTCGGCGCCCCCGATCAGGCCTGAGCATAAGGGAATATTTCATGTGAAAGCAGAGCGGTTTTTCCGCTCTGCTTTTTGCCGCCGTCCTCCCCCTTGCGGGTTTATGCAATTATTCTGCATATTTATCGCATATATTCATTGTTTATGAATATTTAACCCAAAACATCCAAAGAACTCCCGGGAATCCCTGAATAATTATGCAAAATGGCGCTTGCAATCGAACCAAAGCCGTGCTATCATAATTTCTGCAATTGACACACGGGCCTCTCCCGGGCCTTTTCATAGGAGGTTCATCATCATGGCTGACAAGAAGATCAAAAAAGTGGTTCTGGCCTATTCCGGCGGACTGGATACATCCATCATCATCCCCTGGCTGAAGGAAAACTACGACGATCCGGAGATCATCGCCGTCTCCGGCGACGTGGGCCAGGGCACCGAGCTGGACGGCCTGGAGGAGAAGGCCATCAAGACCGGCGCCTCCAAGCTGATTGTGGCCGACCTGGTGGACGAGATGGTGGATGAGGTCATCATCCCCTCCGTCATGGCCGACGCCAAGTACGAGACCTATCTGCTGGGCACCGCCTTCGCCCGGCCCATCATCGCAAAAAAGCTGGCGGAGATCGCCCTGGAGGAGGGTGCCGACGCCATCTGCCACGGCTGCACCGGCAAGGGCAACGACCAGGTGCGCTTCGAGCTGGCCATCAAGCGCTTCGCCCCCGGCATGAAGATCATCGCCCCCTGGCGGGAGTGGGACATCGTCTCCCGGGATGAGGAGATCGACTATGCCGAGGCCCACAACGTCCCCCTGAAGATCACCCGGGAGACCAACTACTCCAAG
>JAFVAS010000280.1 GCA_017480395.1 Oscillospiraceae bacterium
CACGGCAAAGGGGACAAAGTCTCACAGCCAGGAGAGAAAGCGGTGGATGGGGTGGGTGACATAACGCAGAAAGCCGTTCATCAGGGCCTTGTTCCCCTTGGTCAGATGAAACAATCCCAGCAGCGCGGCGGGGATGGCCGCTGCCACGGCGGGGGGAATCAGGGAGCGCCAGGTGGCCCGGGGCGCGGGGGAGGTGATCTCCTCATAGAGGGAGCGCTTGCGCTTCATTTCTCATCCTCCCCGCAGGCGGCCCGGAGCAGCTGGGCGGCGATGCCGCCCGCCACGGAGCTGCCGCCGCCGCCGTTCTCCACCACGACGACGAAGGCGTAGGGGTGGGTGGGCTCGTCGAGAAAGCCGACAAACCAGGCGTGGGGGCTCAGGCCGCCCCCCACCTCGGCGGTGCCCGACTTGGCGCACACCGCCAGCTCGCCGAAGCGGCTCTGGCCGTAGACCTCGGTGACGTTGTTGCGCATCAGGGTTTTCAGCGCTTCGCAGGTGGATTTGTCCCAGCCGATGGCGCTCTCGGAACGGGAGACCAGGGCGGCGGGAACTCCGCTCTGGGAGGTGACCCGGGTCAGCAGGCGGGGGGTGGGGGCGCTGCCGCCCCGGGCGATGCACCCCATCAGGGTGAGCATGGAGGCCGGGTTGACCTGGTCATGATACTGCCCCACGCCGGACCAGCCCAGGTTCAGGCTGCCGGGACTCGCCACGTCAAAGCGTCCGGCGGCGCTGGTCATGCCGCTGACCTCCACGCCCTCCAGCAGGCCCGCCGACTGGGCGTACTGCTCCAGGGCGTCTCCCCCCAACTCCAGGGCCAGGGCGGCGAAGGCGCCGTTGCAGCTGTTGGCCAGGGCGCCGGCAAAATCCAAATCGCCGTGGGCGGAGGGGCAGGTGACGGTCTCCCCGCGGATCTCGTAGGAGCCGGTGCAATGGAAGGAGAAGCTGTCCACCTCCCGGCCCAGGGTCTCGATGGCGGCGGCGGCGGTGACCAGCTTGAAGGTGGAGCCGGGGGTGTAGAGGGCGGAGAGGAATCGGTTTACATAAGCCCCCTCGTAGCGGCTGTTCCCCTCGGCCACGGCCTCGATCTGGTCGGCGTTGGTGGGGTCATAGGAGGGGGAGGAGACCATGCACAGTACGTCCCCGGTGGTGTAGTCATAGAGGGCCACGGTGCCCTTGCGCCCGTCCAGGGCCTCATAGGCCAGCTGGTTGAGGGTGGCGTCCACGGAGAGGTAGACCTTGTTCCCCTCGGCGGAGAGGCCGGTGATGGGATTGTAGCTCACCAGCTGCCGGGCGAAGCGGCGCTTGGCCCCGGTGGCGATGTTGCCCTGCTGATCGCCGATCAGGTGGAGGGTGGCGGTGCGCATGGAGGCCGTGTCGGCATAGGTCTTGGTGGCGCAGTCGTAGAGCAAGAGGCCGTTGCGGTCATAGAGGGCACCGCTGGACAGGGCCCCGCCCGCGTAGGCGGCCTGGTTGACGCCGGAGGAGGCCCACTCCCGGCCATGGATGAAGTAGCGGGCGCACAGCAGAACGGTGCCCGCCAGCAGGGCCAGAGCAAAGAAGAGCACGAAGAGGGTGCGGCGGCGGAGCTGTTTCATCGGCGGGTGTCCTCCTTCCAGTCGAAGTAATCCGCCCAGTCATCGGCGGTGCTGTGGCCGGTGTCGTCCAGGGGGATGTCGAAGTCGTCGGGCGTATCCCCCACGGTGCGGCGGATGACCGCCTCCACGTCCCCGGGCAGCGGGGCGTCGTCAAACTCCTCCGGCTCCAGCACCGGGGCGGGCCGGACGCCGGTGGACTGCGCCTCCGCTCTGGCCTGTTTGGCGGCCCGGCGGGAGGGGAGCCGGATGGCAAGTCCGGCGTTCTGCCGGGTGTCGGAGGCCTTGATATAGGCCAGCAGCCCCCAGCAGCAGAGCATGCTGCTGCCGCCCATGGAGACGAAGGGGAAGGTGACGCCGGTCAGGGGGAGCAGATCCACCGAGCCGAAGAGGTTGAGCATGGTCTGCACCACCAGCAGCATGGCGGTGGAGCAGGCGGCGATGACGTAGAAGGTGGAGCGGGCGTTGGCGGCGGATTTGACGGCGAAGAGGGCCAGGATCAGAATGGAGGCCACGCAGCACAGCGCCACCAGCAGGCCCATCTCGTCGCTGACCACCCCGAAGACCAGATCGGTGTTGGCGGCGGCGATGTTTTTCAGCCAGCCGTTGCCGATGCCGTGGCCGAACAGGCCGCCCCCGGCGATGGCGGACATGGTGCGGGTCTGCTGATAGCCCAGGTTGGCGGTGTCCGACCAGGCGTGGAGATAGATGGAGAACCGCCGGGCGATATAGGGCTTGAATTGCAGGATAATGTAGCCCCCGAAGACGGCGGCGGCCCCCATGAAGGCCACGCTGGGCAGGTCGCCGGAGCGGAGGAAGGCGATGGCCAGGAAGGTGGCGAAGAAGATCAGCGCAGTGCCGAAATCGCTCATCAGGCCGAGACAGCCCACGCAGAAGGCGGAGAAGAGCAGGGTGAAGATCAGGTTGCGCTTGGAGAACATCCGATCCAGGGTGGTGGCTCCGCCGAGGATGAAGGCCAGCTTGACGATCTCCGAGGGCTGGAAGGAGAAGCCGCCGATGCTGACCCAGTTGCGGGCCCCGAAGAGCCGCGCCCCGAACAGCACGTTGAAGGCCAGCAGCCCCACCGCCAGCGCCGCCACCGGCCAGCGCAGCTTTTTGGACAGGGTCAAATTGCGCAGCACCAGGGACATGAAGAGGAACAGTACCAGGCCGACCCCCATGCAGGCCACCTGCTTGTAGAGGTCGCCGGGATTCTTGTTGGCGGTGACGGTGATGCAGATGGAGGAGAGGAAGAAGGCCAGGGTCTCCACCTCAAACCCGGTGCGGCGCAGCACGCGATAGAACAGGTAGACCAGCCACATCATGGCAAAGACCGCGACGAAGGAGACGGCCACCGCCCGCCGGGCCTCCGGCGCGCAGGACGTCAGCAGTTCCAGCCCCAGCAGCGCCTGGATGACGCTCACCAGCAGCAGGCTG
>JAFVAS010000281.1 GCA_017480395.1 Oscillospiraceae bacterium
GATGGGCCCAGCGACGGCGGAATCGAGCCGGGGGAAGAGCAGCTTCTGGATCGGGGTGCCCAGCACGATCATGCCCACCCCGGAGGGGAAGGCCAGCAGACCGGCGGTCTTAAGGGCGGAGCCGGTGATCCTTGCCGCCCCTCTGCGGTCACGACGGGTGTAGCACACGGTGATGGCGGGGACCACCGAGGCGGTCAGGGCCACCATGAGGGAGGCGGGGATGTTGTAGACCGTCTGTACGCCGGTGTAGTTGCCCATCAGCGTCCGGGCGGCCTCCTCCGTCAGGTGCAGGCCCGCGTGCTGGAGGCGGCCCATGACCAGGCTGTTGTCCACGGCGTTGATGATGGCGGTGGAGGCGCTGGTCAGAGAGATGGGAATCGCCAGGGACAGGCTGGTGCGGACGATGGAGAGGGTGTCGCTGGGGCGGTCGCTGCCGATCAGCGGCTCCTCTCTCCGGGTGCGGAGGAAGTCCCAGACCATGTAGAGCACCGCCACCAGCTCGGAGATGGTGACGCCCACGATGGCACCGGCGGCGCCGATGTCCTCCGACTTGCCCAGCACCCGGATCAGATACCAGGCCAGGGTCAGGCCGACGATCAGCTTGAACAGGGCCTCGATGATCTGGCTGACGGAGGAGGGGGTCATATTGCGCTGGCCCTGGGCGTAGCCCCGGAAGCAGGCCAGGCAGCAGACCAGCGCCACCGACGGGGCCAGGGCCCGGATGGAGGGGGTGGTGGCGTAGCTGTTCATAATTCCGGCAAACTGCCGGGCGAAGACGAACATCACCAGCGAGCAGAGCACGCCGATGGAGACAAAGAGCAGAAAAGCCACCCGGAAGATCTTGCGCACCTGATTGGGGCGTCCCTGCTCCAACGCGCCGGAGATCATCTTGGACATGGCCACGGGGATGCCGCCGGTGGAGATCATCAGCAGAATGGTGAAGATGTTGAAGGCGAGGGAGAAGTCGGTGTAACCCGCGCTGCCCAGGATGTTGACCAGGGGCATCTTGTAGACGGCGGAGATGATCTTGACGATGATGATGCCCACCGCCAGGATCGCGGCGCCGCCGAAGAAGGAATTGGTTTTCTGTTTCGCCATAGTGGCCTCCTTGCAAACCGGAATTGGTGCTGTTATTGTTTTATGAGCCTGTGGGTCGGCATATGTCTCCCGGCGTCAGAGGGAGCGCAGACAGCCCCGCACCAGGGCGGTGAAGCGCGTTTTGCCCGCCTCGGCGGCGCGGATGACCTCCTGCTCGTCCAGCCTCTCCCCGGTGACGCCGGCGGCCATGTTGGTCAGGAAGGTGAACCCCAGCACCTCCATGCCGCAGTGTCCGGCGGCGATGACCTCCGGGGCGGTGGACATGCCCGCGGCGTCCGCCCCCAGCGTCCGGGCGGCGCGAATCTCCGCCGGGGTCTCATACTGGGGGCCGAGGAAATACATATAGACCCCCTCCCGCAGTGTCAGCCCCTGCTCCGCCGCGACGGAGCGGACCAGCGCCCGCAGGCGCGGGTTATAGAGTCTGGTGCAGGCGGGGAAGGGGGGGCCGAACTGGGGCAGGTTCTCACCGGAGAGGGGGGACTCGCCGCAGAGCTTGATGTGGTCGGAGATCAGCATGATGTCCCCCGGCTCCCAGCCGATGTTGATGCATCCGGCGGCGTTGGTGGCAACCAGCGTCTCCGCCCCCAGCAGCCGCACCACCCGGAGCAGATAGCACACCTGCTCCATGGAGTAGCCCTCGTAGGCGTGGACGCGGCCCTGCATGGCCACCACCGGCACCCCCTCCAGCACGCCGAAAACCAGGGCCCCGGTGTGGCCCGGGGCGGTGGAGACGGGGGCGTGAGGACTGGCGGAGAAGGGGACACGCACGGAAGTTTGGATCTGGTCGGCCAGCGCCCCCAGGCCGGAGCCCAGGATCAGCAGCACCCGGGGGATAAAATCGCCCGTTTTCCGCCGAAGGGCATCGGCGCTCTCCCGGTAGTGGTCAAAGGGAATGGACATGGGGGGCCTCCGATCATACAAAAGAATAATACATTATATAACAGGACAGAGTGAAATGCAATATTTGGGTCACGACATGGAGGGGAACAGCGTGGCGGCGGCATATTTCAGCCCCTCGATCAGCGCGTCCACCTCAGCCCGGGTGGAATCCCCGGAGAAGGAGACCCGGAAGGCTCCGTCCCGCTCCGGACGGGAGAGGCCCAGGGCGGCGTAGACGTGGCTGGGCTTGCCCCGGTGGCAGGCGGAGCCGGCGGAAACGCAGACCCCCCGATCCCCCAGCACCCGCACCAGCACCTCGCTCTTATAACCGGTCATGGTCAGCGCCAGAATATGGGGGGCGTCCCCGGGGACGATGGGGGACACCTGGGGCACCTCCTCCGCCAGACGGGCGAGGGTGTAGTCCCGCAGGGTACGCATATGCGCGATGTCCTCATCCCGGCGGGCCAGCCCCGCCTCGCAGGCGGCGGCAAAGGCCGCGATCTGGGCGGTGGGCTCGGTGCCGGAGCGGAGACCGCCCTCCTGTCCGCCCCCGGTGAGGAGGGGCGGGAGCTTGAGGCCGCTTCGGATATACAGCGCGCCAATGCCCTTGGGGGCGTGCACCTTGTGGCCGCTGATGCTCAGCAGATCGACCCCCAGCTCCCTGGGGGTGAAGGGGAGCTTCAGAAAGCCCTGCACCGCGTCGCAGTGGAACAGGGCGGGGGTGCCGGAGCGCTTGACGATCTGGGCCGCCTCCCGGACGGGGAGAACCGTCCCCAGCTCGTTGTTGACCAGCATCATGGACACCAGCACCGTGTCCTCCCGCAGGGCGTTTTGCAGGTCGTCCAGATTGATCTGGCCCTGCCGATCCACCGGGAGACGGGTGACGGTATAGCCGGAGCGCTCCAGGGTCCGGATGGGCTCCAGCACCGCGTGGTGCTCCACGGCGGTGGTGATGATGTGCGTTCCCCGGCGGGCGTTTTTCTGCACGGCGGAGAGAATGGCCCAGTTGTCGCTCTCGGTGCCGCAGGAGGTGAAGACAAGCTCCTTTGCTTGACAGCCCAGCGCCTGGGCCACCTTGCGGCGGTTTTCCTCCAGGGCCTTTGCGGCCAGCGTCCCCGACGGATAGCGGGAGGAGGGGTTGAAATAGTCCTCGGTCATGGCGCGCAGCGCGGCCTGGGCCGCTTCCGGCCAAACCCGGGTGGTGGCGGCGTTATCCAGATAGGCGTTCATGCTTCCCTCACCACCGTTCCCCGCAGCAGACTGCCGCAGATGGATTGAATGCACACCGGGCGCAATTCGTTGTGCAGATTCTCGCCCTCGGCCCGCACCTCGATATAGTTGGGGGCGTGGCCGCGCCACAGGCCGTCCTTCTCCTCCTCAAAGAGCACCGGGACAGTCTGCCCCAGGAAGCCGGACAGGTAGTCCGCCTCCAGCGCCTCCGCCACGGCGGCGGCCCGGTGGGCCCGCTCCTCCTTCACCGCGGTGGGAACCTGGTCGGGGAAGTCGCAGGCGGGGGTGCCGGAGCGGCGGGAGTAGGGGAAAATGTGCATGGCGGCAAAACGGGCGGCGCGCAGAAAGTCCAGGGTCTGCCCGAACTCCTCCTCCGTCTCGCCGGGGAAGCCGACGATGAGGTCGGTGGTGATGGCGGGGCGGTCAAAATACTGCCGCAGCAGCGCGCAGGAGCGCAGATACCGGGCGGTGTCATACTTCCGGTTCATGCGCTGCAGGGTCGCGTCGCAGCCGCTCTGGAGGGAGAGGTGGAAGTGAGGGCACAGGTTGGCCAGGGCGGAGGCCCGGGCGCAGAAGTCCTCGGTGATGGTGCGGGGCTCCAGACTGCCCAGCCGGATGCGCAGCTCCGGCGCGGCGCGGCACACCGCCTCCACCAGGTCGATGAGGGACGTCCCCTGCCGGAGGTCCTTCCCCCAGCTGGAGATCTCGATGCCGGTGAGCACGAGCTCCCGGTAGCCCTCGCCGACAAGGCGTTTTGCCTCACATACGGCCTGCTCCAACGGAAGGGAGCGCACCGGCCCCCGGGCATAGGGGATGGCGCAGTAGGTGCAGAAGTTGACGCAGCCGTCCTCCACCTTGAGCATGGCCCGGGTGCGGCCGTCCAGCCCCCCGGCGGGGAGAAACTGAAATTCCCGGCGGCGCATGACGGCGTCCACATGAACCTGCTGCCTGCCCCGGACAGTCCGCTCCAGCTCATCCAGAAAGCCGATCCGGTCCCCGGTGCCGGAAATCAGATCGACCCCCAGGGCCTCGATGTCCTCCGGGGTGGTCTGGGCGTAGCAGCCGCAGACGGCCACCACTGCGTCGGGGCTGAGGCGCTGGGCACGGCGGATGGCCTGGCGGGACTTCTTGTCGCTGACGGCGGTGACGGTGCAGGTGTTGACAATATAGGCGTCCGCCGCCTCGTCAAAGCCCACCAGGGTGTGGCCCCGCTCCCGCAGAATGGTCTCCATGGCCTGGGTCTCATATTGATTTACCTTGCACCCGAGGGTGTAGATTGCGATTCTCATGGCGTTCATCCTAAATAATCATATTCTGGTTCATTATAGACTGAAAACCGCCTTCTGTCAAAAATTGCGCAAAATATTTCAGAGAAGGGGAGGAAAGGCTTTGCAAGCGGAAAATAGTATGATAAAATAAACGATACCCTTTGGGGCAGATCGACAGGAGGCGTTCGTTTTGGCCGACACCTATTCTTTTTTTGCGCTGATCTCCCGGATGAAATACATCGACCGCTGGGC
>JAFVAS010000282.1 GCA_017480395.1 Oscillospiraceae bacterium
CCGGGCCAAGCTGTGAGAACCTTGTCTGTCCGCACTACCATGTCGGAGACTATGTTACTGCGAAATTTAAATAACCAGCAAATAATCCGTCCGCCAATTATGTCGGACGGATTATTTGCTCCTGCATTGATCTGATGTGGAATGAAGTGAAAATTCTTGAGGTATCTCATTTTATATGTTATACTTAAAAATAGAAAACTGAAGTGCAGGAGCGGAAATAGAATGAAGATTTCTGAAGTCTTATCGAAACAGTTGCTAGAAAAATACGAATTTCACGATTACGGACATGCAATGGAGATTTTGACAAGCACTTATCCCCAGGAATGGTTAGATCTTCTTGCCTGCTTGGAAGGATTTGAGCTTTCCACTTCAGATATTATAACTGCCGGCGGGAATAAAAGCCCCATCCCCAAGAAATTTGATGCTATTCTGTTTCCAAGGGGGTGGAAGGAGGTCAGAATAACGGCAGATCTTCTCATTAAAAAAGGAGAGCGGGGATCAAGAAGTGGTAGTCAGGGTTTTCGCCCGGATCGGGTGGAAGAAATAACTGTGGAAGGTTTTATTGACGGGCATAATATTGACTTTGTCAAAAGTAAAGTCGCGTTTGATTTGGAGTGGAATAGCAAGGATCAGACGTTTGACCGAGACCTACTTGCCATGCGGAGTTATTTTGACGCAAGGATCATCGAGGTAGGCGTGATTGTGACCAGGTCGGAGGAATTAAATGGGATTTTTGCGCAGCTTGGAGAGGACATTAAGAAGAAGTATGGAGCATCAACAACCTGGATGGGAAAGCTTGAGCCGCGGCTACAGGCAAGACGGAACGGAGGTTGCCCGATTTTGGCAATAGGAATACGCCCGAAATGTATAGTTGATATTTGAGTCTGAGGTGACATAGGTTATGTACACATTAAATGATACGATAGAGAATTTGTCGGAGTTTGTTGGCGAGAAAAAGTATCGAACTATCTATGCAGATCCACCTTGGCAGTTTCAAAATAGAACCGGAAAGGTTGCGCCAGAACACAAACGGCTGACCCGGTATGAGACAATGAAGCTCTCGGACATTAAAGCTTTGCCGGTTGCGGATTTTGCGGACACAAAAAGCCATTTATATTTATGGGTGCCCAATGCACTTTTACCTGAGGGATTGGATGTGATGAAAGCGTGGGGCTTTGAGTACAAGACCAATATCATCTGGGAAAAAGTTCGCCATGATGGGCAACCAGACGGAAGAGGAGTGGGCTTTTACTTCAGAAATGTGACAGAAATACTCCTTTTTGGAATACGTGGAGAAAAAAACAGGACACTTGATCCTGCGCGGTCTCAAGTGAATATTATCCGTTCTATGAAACGAGAGCACAGTCGAAAACCGGATGAGGTAATTTCGTTGATTGAAGCCTGTTCTTCGGGACCGTATCTTGAGCTGTTTGCCCGAGGTGATCGTTCGGGCTGGGATATGTGGGGCAATCAGGCGAAGGACAACTATGAACCAACCTGGGCCACTTATGCCAACCATACCATTGTAAAATGATGGAAGGGTATGCCCGCCTCCGGGCGGGTTATATCGTAAAATTGATAGCGCCCGGCTTTTGCTTCGGGCTGATTTGTGCTAAAAAATTGTCTGCCAGACCTCTGGCAGACAATTTTTACATTTGCTTCTTTTTATATCGGGAAAGGAATGATCCGGATGCTGCGGCAAAACGAGTTTAAGGCCCTCTTCTCCCCGCTGAAGCTGCGGGGGGTCACGTTCAAAAACCGGCTGGGATTTGCCCCGATGGTGTGCAACCAGTGCACCATCGACGGCACCGTCACCGACGCCATGGTGGAGTTCGTCTCCATGCAGGCCCGCTGCGGCGTGGCCTACGTCACCATCGGGGACACCCAGGTGGACGACGATCTGGGCGGCGCCTTTATGGCCACCATGAACATCGCCCGGCACACCAGCGTTCCCGGCATGATCCGCCTGGCGGAGGCCGCCCGCTACAACGGGGCGGTGCTCTCGGTGGAGCTGAACCACTCCGGCCGGGGGGCGAAGGATCACCTGATCTCCGGCCCGGCCATCGCCCCCAGCGCCATCCCCTTCCCCCGGTGCAGCCAGAATGTGCGGGCCATGGACGAGGACGATCTGGCGCGGGTCAAGGCCCAGTTCGTCCGGGCCGCCCGCCACGCGGTGCAGGCCGGGTTCCCCATGGTGATGGTGCACGCCGCCCACAACAACCTGCTGGGGCAGTTCCTCTCCCCCCTGTCCAACGTGCGCACCGACCGCTACGGCGGCTCCCCGGAGAACCGCCGCCGCTATCCCCTGGAGGTGCTGCGGGCCGTGCGGGAGGCGGTGGGGGAGACCGTCGCCATCGAGCTGCGGGTCTCCGCCACGGAGATGACCCCCGGCGGCCTGGAGGAGGAGGAATCCCTCGCCTTCATGGAGGCGGCCCAGGAGTATGCCGACCTGATCCACGTCTCCCGGGGCATCGTCTACAACGACGCGGGCATCTACACCCTGCCCACCTTCCTGCGGGAACCCCGGCTGAACCTGGACTACGCCCGCCGGGTCAAGGCGCGGCTGCACGTCCCGGTGGCCACCGTGGGCAACTTCAGCTCCCTGGCGGAGGCGGAGGAGGCCGTCGCCTCCGGGGCGGTGGACGTGATCTGCATGGCCCGGGCCTGGCTGACCGACCACGAGATGCTGTTCAAATGTCTGGAGCACCGGGAGGCGGACGTCCGGCCCTGTCTGCGCTGTCACCGGGGCTGCATCGACAACTCCGCCCGGGGCAAGGCCATCCATTGCTCCGTCAATCCGGAGCTGGGCTTTGAGGCGGATATCCGGGCCCTGCCCCCGGTCAAAGCGCCCCGGCGGGTGCTCATCGCCGGGGGAGGCCCCGCCGGGCTCCAAGCGGCCATCACCGCCCATGGGCGGGGACATGAGGTGATCCTCTGCGAGGCTGGGGACCACCTGGGCGGTCTGCTGGTGGACGCCGCCGCCCCCAGCTGCAAGGGCTATATGAAGCGATACCTCCAATGGCTGCTCCACACCGCCGAGGGCTGCGGCGAGATCCGCCTCAACACCCCGGTCAC
Organism: Oscillospiraceae bacterium; assembly: GCA_017480395.1. Lineage (GTDB taxonomy): Bacteria > Bacillota > Clostridia > Oscillospirales > Oscillospiraceae > UMGS1766. The sequence continues at coordinate 3,076 of JAFVAS010000282.1, forward strand.
GCCGGTTTTGGTGGAGGAGCTTCACCCCGATGTGGTGCTGGTGGCCACCGGCTCGGCCTATCTCCGGCCCGGCATCCCGGGCATCGACGGGAAAAACGTGGTGATGCTCGCGGATGCGGAGCGGGATCACAGCCTGCTGGGCCGCCGGGTGCTCATCGCCGGCGGCGGCTCCGCCGGGCTGGAGTGCGCCCTGAGCCTGGCCTGGGAGGGGTTTGCCGTCACCGTGGCCGACCTGGCCCCGCTGGACAAATTCGCCAACGGGATGCCCTATTTTCCCCGCCTCGACCTGCTCCAGTCCCTGGAGCGGGCGGGGGTCACCCTGCTGCCGGAGCGGCCCATCCTCCGCTTTACGGATGCCGGGGCCGTCCTCTCCGCCCCCGAGGGGGAGGAGACCGTGGAGGCGGACACCGTGGTCATCGCCCTGGGGGTGAAGCGGCGCACGGAGCGGCTGGATGAGCTGCGGGGGCGCTACGCCACGGGGATCGTCCCCATCGGCGACTGCGAGGGGGGCACCAACCTCTACGACGCCACCCACTCCGGCCACTTCGCGGCCCTCAATATCATATAAAATAAAAAAACGAATCCCCGCTGCGTTGGCAGCGGGGATTCTGCGTTGTTCAGTCCTCAAAGGGGAAGTGGTAGGGGAGGTTCAGCTTGTCCCGCACCTCCAGAATCTCCTTCTGGACGGCCTCGCCCACGGGGACGCCCTTCTCCCGGCGCTCCTGCCAGACCAGCCACTCCTTCTCTCCGGCGGTGTAGATGCGATTCTGCCCCGGGGCCTTTTTGGAGGCGCGCAGGGCGCGGCAGATGTCCCCGGCGATTTTTCTGAACTCGTCCAGGCCCATGAAGAACTCCGGGTTTACCACGAAGAAGAAGTGGCCCAGGTGGTACATCTGGGGCTTGCCGTCGGGGGCGACGCCGGTCAGCGCCTTCATGAAGGGCCCTGCGCTCAGGGCGGCGGAGAGGATCTCCACCACGGCGGCGTAGCCATAGCCCTTGTAGCCGCACAGCTCGTCCCCGATGCCGCCCAGGGGGGCCAGGGCGGCGGTGCCGTCCACCAGGGCCTTCAAAATCGCGTCGGAGTCGGTCATGGCCTCCCCCGTCTCCGAGACCACCATGCCCGCCGGGGTGTCCTTGCCCTCCCGGGCATAGTACTCGATCTTGCCCCGCTGGACGATGGAGGTGGCGCAGTCCAGGCAGAAGGGGAAGTCCTCATCGGTGGGGAGGGCGAAGGTCAGGGGGTTGGTGCCCATCATGTTCTCCACGCCGAAGGTGGGGGCGATGGAGGGCCGGGCGTTGGTGCCGGTGATGCCGATCAGGCCCTGCCTGCTGGCCATGGTGGCCCAGTAGCCCGCGATGCCGTAGTGGGTGGAGTTGCGGATGGCGCCGCCGGCCATGCCGTAGGTCTTGGCCTTCTCGATCAGCAGCTCCATCATCCGGTGGCTGGCCACCATGCCCATGCCGTCGTGGGCGTCGATGACCACGGTGGTGGGGGTCTCCTTGACGATCTCGATCTCGGTGACCGGCTTCAGGGTGCCCTTGACGATGCGGTCGATATAGATGGGCTTGAAGCGGTTGCAGCCGTGGCTCTCGATGCCCCGGCGGTCGGATTCCAGCAGCACGTCGGCGCAGATGGCCGCGTCCGCCTCCGGCACGCCGTAGCCCACAAAGGCGTCGATGAGAAAGCGGTTCATCAGATCCCAGGAAACATAGGGTCGGGTCTCCATAAAATTGCCTCCTTTGAACACGATCAAGCGGTGGTTCTTCTGTCCCTATCATAGGGGATTCTGCCCCAAAAATCAAGCGGGTAAACAAAAGCCCGTGTCCGGCTTTTTCCGGACACGGGCCGATGTTCTCTTATGCGCGCTGTTTTTTGATCTCCTCGATCAGGGCGGGGACGACCTCGAAGAGGTCGCCCACCACGGCGTAGTCCGCCACGCCGAAGATGGGGGCGTTGGGGTCGCGGTTGATGGCGACCACGGTGTCGGAGCCGCTCATGCCCGCCAGGTGCTGGATCGCGCCGGAGATGCCCACGGCGAGATAGAGCTTGGGGGCGACGTTCTTGCCGGTCTGCCCCACCTGATGGGCGTGGGGGATCCAGCCCGCGTCCACGGCGGCGCGGCTGGCGCCCACGGTGCCGCCCAGCAGGTCGGCCAGCTCCCGGAGCATGGCAAAGTTCTCCCCGCTCTTCAGGCCCCGGCCGCCGGAGACGATGATCTCCGCCTCCTCCAGGTTGACGGCCTCCGCCACCTCCCTGATGCGGTCCACCAGGCGCACCCGGATCTGCTCCGGGGCGATATGGATGTCCTCCGCCACGATCTCGCCGGTGCGGGACGGATCCGGCGCGGCCTTCTTGAAGACGCCGGGCCGGACGGTGGACATCTGGGGCCGATGGTCAGGGCAGAGGATGGTGGCCATCAGGTTGCCCCCGAAGGTGGGGCGGGTGGAGACCAGGTTGCCGGTCTCCGCCTCGATGTCCAGCTCGGTGCAGTCGGCGGTCAGGCCGGTTTCCAGCTGGCAGGCCACCCGGGGGGCCAGATCCCGGCCGTTGGCGGTGGCGCCGTAGAGCACGATGGCGGGGCGGTATTTGCGGATGAGGGCGACCACGGCGTAGGTGGCGGCGTCGGTGTTATAGGTGTCATACTCGTCGCCCTCCACCAGCAGCACCTGATCTGCGCCGTAGGCGACGGCCTGGTTGGCGACGGTGCGGACATTTTTGCCCAGCACCACGGCCACCAGGGCCTGGCCCAGCTTGTCCGCCAGGGTGCGGCCAACGCTCAAAAGCTCAAAGCCCACGGTTTTGGCCGCGCCCTCTTCCGTCTCGACGACGACCCAAAGATTCTTATTTTCGCTCATGTCGCTGCCCTCCTTACACCAGCTTGGCCTGCTTCAGCGCCTCGGCCAGCATTGCGCCGGCCTGGGCACCCTCCACGCCCTCGATGCGCTGGCCGTTCTTGGTGCGCACCGGGGTATAGGTCTTTTTGACCTTGGTGGGGGAGCCGTTCAGGCCCCGCTTGTCCTCGGGGACGATGACCTCCGCCGAGGTGAGGCGGGCGATCTGATAGTCCCGGGCGCGGCGCTTGGAGGCGAAGCTGGGATAGCGCAGGTCGAAGCTGGTCTTGTTCACGGTGATGACGGCGGGCAGGGCGGCCTCGAAGGTGTCGTAGCCCGCGTCGCTCTCCCGGCGGATGCGCACCACGCCGTCCGAGACCTCGGTCTCCAGGGCGTAGGTCAGCAGGGCCCGGTCCAGGTGCTGGGACAGCTCAGGGCCGACCTGGGCGGTGTCGCCGTCGATGGCCTGCTTGCCGCAGAAGATCAGGTCGAAGGCTGTCCCCTGCTGCGCCTCCAGATAGCGGACGGCGGCGGCCAGGGTGCGGCTGGTGGCCAGGGTGTCCGCCCCACCGAAGACCCGGTCGGTGATGAGCAGGGCCTCGTCCGCGCCGGCAGCGATGCACTCCCGCAGGGCCTCCTCCGCGGCGGGGATGCCCATGGTGAGGACGGTGATCCTGCCGCCGTGGGCGTCCTTGAGGCGCAGTGCGGTCTCCAGGGCGTAGGTGTCAAAGGTGTTGACGATGGCGGGCACGCCCTGGCGGATCAGGGTGTGGCGCACCGGGTCGATCTTGATCTGGTTGGTGTCGGGCACCTGCTTGATGCACACCAGCATGTTCAGGCCCTTGCCGTCCTTGGCCGCCTGGACCTGGGGCGCGGGGGTCGGCGCGGGGGCGGGCGCTGCCGGAGCCGGAACCGCCTCCGCCTTCTTAGGGTTTGCGGGCTTGGACGCCTTGGCCCCCTCCACATACTTCTTCTTCATCTGTCCGGCGATGACGCCCCGCTGCACCTGGTTGGTGCCCTCGTAGATCTGGAGGATCTTGGCGTCCCGGAAGAGCTTCTCCATGGGGTAGTCCTTCATATAGCCGTAGCCGCCCATGACCTGGAGCCCGTCCACCACGTTGGCCATCCCGGCGTCGCTGCCGGCGGTCTTGGCGATGGCGGCCTCCATGGTGAAGGGATAGCCCTTGTCCATCAGCTCGGCGGCGTGGAGATACATCTGGCGGCCGGTCTGGGTGCGGATCTCCATGTTGGCCAGCATCTGCTCCACCGCCTGGAGGTTGGCGACGGGGGCGCCGAACTGCTTGCGCTGCTTGGCGTAGATGGTGGCCACCTCGCAGGCCCGCTGGGCGATGCCGACGCCGAAGGCGCCCACCCCCGCCCGGGAGTGATCCAGGGTCTCCAGAATGATCTTGAAGCCCCGGCCCTTGCGGCCCAGGATGTGGTCCTTGGGTACCCGGACGTTGTCGAAGATGACCTCGCTGGTGCAGCTCAGGCGCATGCCCATCTTGTCCTCCTCCTTGCCGATGGAGATGCCGGGGCGGTCCCGCTCGACGATGAAGGCGGTCAGGCCCATGACGCCCGCCTTGGGGTTGGTGGAGGCCAGCACGGTGTAGATACCGGCGATGGGGCCGTTGGAGATGAAGCTCTTGGTGCCGTTGATGATATAGTCGTCCCCGTCGGCCACGGCGGTGGTGGTGACGCCGCCGGCGTCGCTGCCCGCGCCGGGCTCGGTGAGGCAGAAGGCGGCGAACTTCTTCTCCAGCATGGTGGAGAACCAGAGCTGCTTCTGCTCATGGGTGCCGGAGAGCAGCACCGGGTAGGAGGCCAGGGCGTTGGCGATCAGGGTGGTGCCCACGCCGATGTCGCCCCGGGCGATCTCCTCCGCCATGGAGAAGATCTGCACGCTGGAAAAGCCGGGCCCGCCGTACTCCACCGGGACGCACAGGGCGTTCAGACCCATGGCGCAGGCCTTGTCCAGCAGCGCCGTCGGAAATTCGTTGTTCTTCTCATAGTCCCCCACGGTGGGGATGATCTCCTTGTCCACAAAGTCGCGCACCATCTGCACGAGTTCGCGGCTCTCCTCATCCAGGATCATAGGGATTCCTCCTTTATACGGACAAAAAATGCATATTCATCCAGTTTAGCATCTTATTATAGCATGTTCTGCCTGTTCGGGCAATGGTTTTTCCCCGGGACGGTTCGTCGGATTTTGAAAAAAACATTAAACCATGCAAAATGACTGGAAATGCGCCGAAAAAACGGTATAATAAGGTGCATTGAAGGTCGGCGCGGAGGAAAATTCCCGCAAACCGTTGCGCGATACGCGATTTTTCGGTATAATAGATCGGTTACTACATTCATTGTTCGAGAACGAATCCTCTGCGCGGCAGGCGCGGGAAAGGAGCTTTTTTGATGGCACAGTATGATTTTCTGGTGGTGGGGGCCGGCCTCTTTGGCGCGGTATTTGCCCAGCAGGCCCGCGCCGCAGGCAAGTCGGTGCTGGTGATTGACCGCCGGAGCCACATCGGCGGCAACGTCTACACCGAGGCGGTGGAGGGCATCCAGGTGCACCGCTACGGCGCGCACATCTTCCACACCAATGACCGCGCCGTCTGGGACTATATCACCCGCTTTGCGGACTTCAACCGCTTCACCAACGCCCCGGTGGCCAACTACCACGGCGAGCTGTACTCCCTGCCCTTCAACATGTACACCTTTAATAAAATGTGGGGCGTGGTCACCCCGGAGGAGGCCGCCGCCAAAATTGACGAGCAGCGCCGCGAGGCCGGGATCAAAGAGGCGAAAAACCTGGAGGAACAGGCGATTTCTTTGGTCGGTGTTGACATTTACAACAAGCTGGTGAAAGGGTATACTGAAAAACAGTGGGGCCGCCCCTGCGACCAGCTGCCTGCCTTCATCATCAAGCGACTGCCGGTGCGCCTCACCTTTGACAACAACTACTTCAACGCCCTCTACCAGGGCATTCCCATCGGCGGGTACACCGGCATGGTGGCCAATCTGCTGGAGGGGATCGAGGTGCGGCTGGGCTGTGATTACCTGGAGAACAAGGCGGCGCTGGACGCGCTGTGCGACCGGGTGGTCTACACCGGAGCCATCGACGCCTACTTCGGCTATTCCCTGGGCGCGCTGGAGTATCGCAGCGTCCGCTTTGAGACGCAGGTGCTGGACACGCCCAACTTCCAGGGCAACGCCGCCGTCAACTACACCGACGCCGAGACCCCCTGGACCCGGATCATCGAGCACAAGTGGTTCGAGTTCGGCAAGGATGCCCAGGGCAACGACCTGCCCAAGACCGTCATCTCCCGGGAGTATTCCTCCGAGTGGAAGCCGGGGGACGAGCCCTACTATCCGGTGAACGACGGGGAGAATGGTGCGCTGTATGCCCGCTACCGCGAGCTGGCGGATAAGGAAGCGCATGTCGTGTTCGGCGGCAGACTCGGCGAGTACAAGTACTACGATATGGACCAGGTCATCCACAGCGCCCTGGAAACATCCGCACGACTGCTGAAGATCTGACCCTGAAAGGAAGAACAGATGGAGACAGACTACAGAGCCATGTTCCATGCACTCCACCCGGGCTTTTTTGAGCGGAGCTCCGTCCAGGGCATGCCGGAGGATGCGGTGTATGAGGAAATGGTGCTGTCCCTTTCGGAGGCAGAGTGTCTGGATACGCCGCTCCCCTGTCCGGATGGGATCACCTTTTCTCTGTGCCGTGGCACCTCGCCCGGCCTGCACGAGGCGGTCCATCTGGTGGACCCTGACTGGGTGCAGTATTTTGGCCCTTCTCAGCGGGTCCTTCGCGCCCTGGACGGAGAGCGGACCGTCAGCTTCTGCGTCCTGGACAGCATGGGGTCCTTTGCGGGGCTTCGCATCGCGGGGCCCGGGTGCGTCGGCACGGTGCCGGACATGCGCCACCGTGGTATCGGACA
>JAFVAS010000283.1 GCA_017480395.1 Oscillospiraceae bacterium
CAACGTGGGCTCCACGAGAGCCGGCATCAACATGGATGCGGTGGCCCTCATGGGGCGGACCATCAAGGACCTGGCGGAGAGGACGGCGGACAAGGGCGGCTTTGGCTGCGCCAAGCTGGTGGTGTTCTGTAATGCGGTGGAGGACAACCCCTTCATGGCCGGTGCCTTCCACGGCGTGGGGGAGGCGGAGAGCGTCATCAACGTCGGCGTCTCCGGCCCCGGCGTGGTCTATCACGCCCTCCAGAGCGTCAAGGGCCAGCCCTTTGACGTGGTGGCGGAGACGGTGAAGAAGACCGCCTTCCGCATCACCCGCATGGGCCAGCTGGTGGCCCAGGAGGCCAGCCGGAGGCTGGACACTCCCTTTGGCATCGTCGATCTCTCCCTGGCGCCCACCCCGGCGGTGGGGGACAGCGTGGCCCGCATCCTGGAGGAGATGGGTCTGGAGACCTGCGGCACCCACGGCACCACCGCCGCCCTGGCCCTGCTCAACGACGCGGTCAAAAAGGGCGGTGTGATGGCCTCCTCCTCCGTGGGCGGCATGTCCGGCGCCTTTATCCCGTTGTCGGAGGATGAGGGCATGATTGCCGCCGCCCAGTCCGGCGTGCTGACGCTGGACAAGCTGGAGGCCATGACCTGCGTCTGCTCTGTGGGGCTGGACATGATCGCCGTCCCCGGGGACACCCCGGCGGAGACCATCGCCGCCATCATCGCCGACGAGGCCGCCATCGGCATGGTCAACAACAAGACCACCGCCGTGCGCATCATCCCCGCCCCCGGCCTGGATGTGGGGGACACGGTGGAGATGGGGGGCCTGCTGGGCTCCGCGCCGGTCATGCCGGTGCACCGCGCCGCAAGTGCCGACTTCATCCGCCGCGGCGGGCGCATCCCCGCACCGCTGCACAGCCTGAAGAACTGATCCGGGAAAACCCGCCAACGGCTTGACCCAGGGGCGCAATTGTGGCATAATAGCCATCAGAATGAAATAGAATGAGCTTTTGTAGCGCCCAGGTGTCCATCTTCGGGATGGGTGAAAAGGGAATCCGGTGGGAATCCGGAGCGATGCCGTCACTGTGTACGGGAGGGCTGCGCCATAGATCACTGGCCGATGGCCGGGAAGAGGCACAGCCCGATGAACGAAGTCAGGAGACCTGCCTGGGCGTGGAATCTCAGATCTGCGGGCCACGGATCTGCATTCTCACAAAGCTAGGCATTGCACCCTTTCTTTGCTCTTTTTGCGTTCTGCAAAAGGGCCTTTGCTGGCGTTGTTGAGAGTTGGCGGTCGCGGTTGATGCGGCCGCCTTTTTCACTCTGTTTCATTCAGCAAAGAAACGGAAAGGAAGTAGACCAACCATGAAGAAAATCACCCTGCTTGTCGCCCTGGCGCTGGTGGCGCTGCTGGCTCTGTCCGGCTGCGGCTCCGCCTCCGCCCCTGCCCCCACCGCCCCGGCGGAGAGTGCCGCCCCTGTGGAGAGTGCTGCCCCTGAGGAAAGCGCCGCTCCTGCGGAAAGCGCCGTTCCTGCGGAAAGCGCTGCCCCCGCGGAGAGCGCCGCCCCGGTCGAGGACGGAGAGGAAGAGGATGAGGAGAACTATGAGACCGGCGACGCCAGCCTGGACAACCCCCGCAACCAGGACGAGATCGGCGAGAATGAGCTGCTGGTCGTCTCCTTCGGCACCAGCTTTAACGACAGCCGCCGCCTGACCATCGGCGGTGTGGAGTCCGCCCTGGAGTCCGCCTTCCCCGATTGGAGTGTCCGCCGGGGATTCACCGCCCAGATTGTCATCGACCATGTGCTGCGCCGGGACGGCGAGGCCATCGACAATATCACCGAGGCCCTGGACCGCGCCGTGGACAACGGCGTCAAGACCCTGGTGGTGCAGCCCACCCACCTGATGGACGGCCTGGAGTACAACGACGTGGTGAACGAGATCGCCACCTATGCCGACGCCTTTGACGCCATCGCCATCGGCGAGCCCCTGCTGACCAGCGAGGCGGACTTTGAGGCCGTCGCCAACATCATCGCCGCCGCCACCGCGGAGTATGACGACGGCAAGACCGCCATCTGCTTCATGGGCCACGGCACCGAGGCCGAGTCCAACGGCGTCTACGCCCACATGCAGGAGGTCATCAACGCCTTGGGCTACAAGAACATCTACATCGGCACCGTGGAGGCCACCCCCAGCCTGGACGACGTCCTGGCCGCCGTGCAGCAGGGGGATTACAGCCGGGTGGTGCTGGAGCCGCTGATGGTGGTGGCCGGTGACCACGCCAACAACGACATGGCCGGCGACGAGGAGGACTCCTGGAAGTCCGTCTTTGAGGGCGAGGGCTATGACGTGGAGTGCATTCTGCGGGGTCTGGGCGAGCTGCCCGAGATCCAGCAGATCTATGTCGAGCACGCCCAGGCTGCTGTCGATTCCCTGGCCCGGTAATCGAATCACACGCAATTTCGACAGAGCGGCCTCCGGGCCGCTCTGTTTTCCAAGGGAGAATGAGAACGAACATGAAAAAACGGATTTTGGCATTGTTTCTGGCAGGAGTGACCTGCCTTTCGCTGCTCACCGCCTGCGGGGCAACCCGGGCGGAGAACGCTGCCCCGGCGGAGAGCGCCGCCCCGGATGCCGCAGCATCCGCGCAGGGGGAGAAGCAGGTGGCCACGGCGGAGGATATGGCCGACGTGGTGGACGTGGTGGAGGAGGGGATGGAGCCCATCTATGCCGCGTCCCTGGCCGAGGGCACCTATCCCGTCACGGTGGATTCCAGCTCCTCCATGTTCAAGATCGTTGCCGCCGAGCTGACGGTGGAGGACGGGGCGATGACCGCTGTCATGACTATGAGCGGCACCGGCTATCTCTACGTCTACATGGGCTCCGCCGAGGAAGCGGCGGCTGCCGACGAGGGGGCGTATATTGCCTACGCGGAGGACGCCGAGGGGAACTACACCTTCACCGTGCCGGTGGATGCCCTGGACGAGGGGATCACCTGCGCCGCCTTCAGCAAGAGAAAAGAGATGTGGTATGACCGCACCCTGCTCTTCCGGGCGGACTCTCTGCCCGTCTCGGCCTATGCCGAGGGGGTTGTCACCACGGCGGCGGAGCTGGCTCTGGCCGACGGCGTCTACACCGTGGAGGTCGCCCTGGAGGGAGGCTCCGGCAAGGCCAGCGTCACCTCCCCCGCCACCCTGACCGTCTCCGGGGGCGAGGTCACCGCCACCGTGGAGTGGTCCAGCTCCAACTACGATTTTGTGATCGTGGACGGGGTGCAGTATGATCCCGTCCACACCGAGGGCAACTCCACCTTCGAGATTCCGGTGGCCGCCTTCGACTACAAGCTGCCCATCCAGGCGGATACCACCGCTATGAGCCAGCCCCATCTGATCGATTACACCCTCTATTTCGATTCCGCCACGATCCAGAGTGCGCCAGAGGGATGAGGCGCATTCTATTTCCGGCGCTGCTGCTTCTGGCGCTGCTGCTCACCGCCTGCGGCCAGACGGAGGAGGCTGCAACCGCCTCCGCTCCAGTCGTCGACAAGGGGATTTCCTGGACGGCTATGGAGCCCACCGGGGCGATGGAGCTGGATTACGCCGACCAGTTTTCGGTGGCATATTATGGCGACTACGCCCTG
>JAFVAS010000284.1 GCA_017480395.1 Oscillospiraceae bacterium
CCCGGGATCTGATGGCGCGGGCCATGGCGGGGCAGTTCAAGTCCCTGCTGCCCTACCTGAGCCGGGAGGAGCTGCAGCGCTGGCACGACACCCTGCGCAGCGCCTATCCCCCCCGCCGCCGCTTCCCCGTGGAGCGGGAGATGCTGGAGGAGATGGAGCGGCTGATGCAGTGAAGCGCGAAGGGAGAAACGCTGCGGTGGCCGCCTCCCCGCTCCGCTGCCATTCCGCTCTTGACATTCCGGACCCGAACGGATATAATAAACATACCAAGGGCGCTACCCGGCGACGGATGACCCCTCGGGTTGCTTAAAAAAGTAACCGCTGCGTTGAGGCCGGAGCGGTTACTTCTTTTTTATCTGGATAACCAGGTTGATGATACCGATGATCACAAGGCAGAGCTGAAACAGCTCTGAATATGTGGGCATATCATCACCCCCTCTCGATGTAAGGAGGGGGCAAGAAGTCCCCTCCGGATGGAGAGGTCAACCGCCTACCGTGTTGGGTAGCGCCATGGTCATATTACCACAGGCTTCGACAAAATGCAAGATGTGGAAATCATGCGCCTCGGGCGCAGCCCCCAAAAATAGAATAATTCCTGACGACCGGTTCTTTTATTAATTATATTTCCAAAAGTGCTTGACGAAACCGCCCCCCTGTGTTATCTTATCCTTGCAGAAAGGAATGTCCAAGAGACAGCGCCCTCTCCCCTTTCCACAGCGCTTTCCTCCGCACCTGACGGTTTGCCGGGAGTACGGCCCAATTCAAATAAATCAAAGCAGGAGGGCAAACGCGTTGCGCGGGAAGTCAAGAGACTTCAATCTGACAGAAAGAGAGGATCACAAACGTATGTTAGATATCAAGAATCAGGACTGAACCCCATCCGTGGAAAAAGGCAACGGATGGGGTTCAGTTATTTTATTTCATAATTTAATAAAGAAGGTCTGTGGTGTGCTTTGCGCGGCAAGGCACATTTCTTTTTTGCCCTCCGCCGTGATGCAAAAATGATGCCAGAATGATCCCACTTTGCGCCCTTTGCCGCATATGCTGTAGCAGAAAGGAGCGCGATCCCATGAAACCAATCTCCGAACAGCTGAAGCTGTGCCGCGCAAAGCTGCCCTACCCCTGCGCCCTGGGCCGCAGGCCCGCCCTCCGGGCCAAAAAGGTGCTGCGCTGGGACGCCGATGGCGTCCGGGCGGGCTGCCTGGGGGTCATCGACCCGATGTACGACTGCCTCTACGCCGAGTGCGAGGGCTGCCCCAACCGGACAAGTGACGAGGATGCCGCCCCCCCAGAAATGGAACAATATGGATAATACCGCCAGCCGGGCGCTCTGACGCCCCCTCCCCCGCCCGACGGGCGGCCTAGCATCTCCGCCGGATCATGGGGAAAAAACATATCCATCCGGATGCAAATGTGATACAATCAGGATACATAATAGGCTCACACCAAAGAGGAGTGAGAAGTATGATCCAAATTCTGATTGCGGAGGACGAGAAGCCCATCTCCGACCTGATCCAGTTCAGTCTCAGCGAGGTGGGCTATCGCTGCACCTGCGTCTACGACGGCATGGCCGCCGCCAACATCGTCACCGAGCGCGCCTTCGACCTGATCCTGCTGGACGTGATGCTGCCGGAGGTGGACGGCTTTGAGCTGATGGAATATATCCGGCCCCTGGGTATCCCGGTGATCTTCCTGACCGCCCGGGCCGACGTCCAGGACCGGGTGCGGGGGCTGCATCTGGGGGCGGACGACTACATCGTCAAGCCCTTTGAGATCATCGAGCTCCAGGCCCGGGTGGAGGCGGTGCTGCGCCGCTATCACAAGACCGACCGCACCATCGAGATCGGCGGGCTGACCATCGACACCTACTCCCGCCAGGTGATGCGCGCCGGGGCGGAGCTGGCCCTGACCAAGAAGGAGTTCGACCTGCTGCTGCTCTTCGCCCGCAACCCGGGCATCGCCATCTACCGGGAGACCATCTACGAGCGGGTGTGGGAGAGCGACTACCTGGGGGACAGCCGCACCGTGGATCTCCACGTCCAGCGCCTGCGCAAAAAGGTCGGCTGGGAAAAGCAGATCAAGGCGGTCTACAAGATCGGCTACCGGCTGGAGGTGTAGGGCGTGAAGTACAGCCACCGGGTCTTCCTCAGCGTGCTGCTGCTGGTGGTGTCCACCGCCGCCGTGCTGGGCACCCTGCTCATCTATCTCTCCTTCCGCACCGCCCGGGCCCAGGCCATCGACGCCGCCGTGGAGTCCTACCAGATGACCCGCTACACCGCCACCGCCGCCGGGATGCAGGGGGAGCATCTGCAGATGAACGACGTGGTCAACGTCCTCCGGCAGATGGACACGGGCCGGGACGGGATGCTGCTGCTGCGTCAGAACGGGGCGGTGCTCTTCCAGTCCCCGGCGGGGGACGACGCCCCGGACAGCGCCCTCTGGGCCGGGGTCAGCCGGGGGAAGCTGGTGCTCTGCCCCTATGCCGACCCGGCGGGGGGCCACCGGCTGCTGGTGGCCGGGCTGCTGCCCGTGGGGGACACGGCGGTGGAGCTGGTGGGCGTCTACGCCCTGGAGGCCCCCTATGCCGCCCTCCAGACCCAGCTGGCCACCTACCGGCGGCTCTACGCCGTGGTGGTGCTGGCGGGCCTGCTGGTGGCGGCGGCCCTGGCCTTCTGGCTGACCCGCCCGGTGCGGCGGCTGTCCGACGCGGCGCGGCAGGTGGCCCAGGGGGACTTCTCTGTCCGGGCCCCGGAGCGGGGGTCGGATGAGTTCTCCGGCCTGGCCCGGGACTTTAACGCCATGGCCGACCGGCTGGTGACGGAGATGCAGGCCCAGAAGGACTTTACCGGGGCCTTCGCCCACGAGCTGAAGACCCCCATGACCAGCATCATCGGCTATGCCGACCTGCTGCGCTCCCGCTCCCTCAGCGACAGCCAGCGCCGCCAGGCCGCCAACTATATCTTCTCCGAGGGGAAGCGGCTGGAGAACCTCTCCCTCAAGCTGCTGGATCTGCTGGTGCTCCGGCGGCAGGACTTCCCCCTGACCCGGCAGGACGTGGCCGCCGTGGTCACCCAGACCGCCGCCGAGGCCCGGCCCGGCCTCCAAGCGGCCAAAATCACCCTCTACTGCGACGCGGAGCCCTGTCCCTGGGACATCGAGCCCGACCTGCTCAAGACCCTGCTGCTCAACCTGATCGACAACGCCCGCAAGGCCATGCCCGACGGGGGGAACATCTGGCTCCAGCTCACCGCCACCGGCCGGGGCTTTGACCTCTCGGTGGCCGACGAGGGGGTGGGCATGGAGCCGGAGCAGCTGGGCCGCATCACCGAGGCCTTTTATCGGGTGGACAAGTCCCGCTCCCGGGCCCAGGGGGGCGCGGGGCTGGGGCTGGCCATCTGCGCGGAGATCGCCGCCCTCCACGGGGGACAGCTCCTCTTTGCCAGCGCACCGGGGGAGGGCACCACCGTCACCCTGCGGGTGAAAAGGGGGCGGTCCCAGTGAGCGGAACAAAACAGACAAAACAGACAAATCGGGAAAATCGGGCAAAAAACGGCCTGCGGCTGGCCCTGTGCGGCCTGCTGTGCGCCGCCATCGCCCTGGCCGGCTTCGCCGCGCCGGAGTATCTGGGCCGCCGCTGGGCGGCGGAGGAGGCCAAGCCCTACACCGTGGACGCCGCGTCGGTGTCCTTCACCCCCGCCAATGACGACGTTGTCACCCTGCTGCAGATGCTGGGGGACGAGGAGGAAACCATCGACTGGGGGGAGCTGGAGCGGGGATACGTCTACGACGCCGCCGAGGCGGAGGCCCACGCCCGGACGCTGCTGACGGATTTTCTGATGATGATGGGCTTTTACACCACCGCCGAGCTGCTCGGCTCCGACGCGGTGACGCCCGCCTCCCTGGTCTGCGAGCTGATCCTCCGGGTGGAGGAGGACGGCGCGGCCCACAGCGCCGCCGTCTGGGATGTCTCCTATCAGCTGGAGTCGGACGACGACGCCTTTGAGGTTCTGTTCGACGACGCCAGC
>JAFVAS010000026.1 GCA_017480395.1 Oscillospiraceae bacterium
TGAAGCCCAGGGCGGTGTCGCTCAACTCCGTGGGGCCGGTGATGTGCTCCCAGGAGGTGGACTCCTCGGCGATCATCAGCACGTCGGGATGCCAGCGGAAGATGTGGGTGTTGAGCTGACGCAGGAAGGCGACGGCCTCCAGATTCTCGTGTCCGCCGTGGACGTTGGGAACCCACTCCCCGGCGTTGCGGCCATAGTCCAGATAGAGCATGGAGGCCACCGCGTCCACCCGCAGGCCGTCGATGTGGTACTCGTTGAGCCAGTACATGGCGGAGGAGAGCAGGAAGCTCTTCACCTCGTTGCGGCCGTAGTCAAAGACCTGGGTGCCCCACTCCTTGTGCTCGCCCTTGCGGGGGTCGGCATACTCATAGCAGGGGGTGCCGTCGAACTGGTAGAGGCCGAAGGCGTCCCGGGGGAAGTGGGCGGGCACCCAGTCCAGCAGCACGCCGATCCCGGCCTGGTGGAGCTGATCCACCAGATACATGAAGTCGTGGGGGGTGCCGTAGCGGGAGGTGGGGGCGAAATAGCCCGTCACCTGATAGCCCCAGGACATGTCCAGGGGGTATTCGGTCACCGGCAGGAACTCCACATGGGTGTAGCCCATCTCCTTGACGTAGGGAACCAGGTACTCCGCCGTGGCGCGGTAGGAGAGGAACTGGTTGTCGCCGGTGCGCCGCCAGGAGCCCAGATGCACCTCATAGTTGTTCATCGGCTTCTGATAGACGGGGTTTTTGCGACGGAAGCTGAGCCAGCTCTCGTCGCCCCAGTCGTAGCCGGAGATGTCATAGACCTTGGAGGCGGTGTCGGGCCGGGTCTCGCTGTGGAAGGCGTAGGGATCTGCCTTGGCCAGCATCCGCCCGTCCTGGGTGTGAACGGCGTATTTGTAGATGTCGTAGCGCTCCATGCCGGGCTGGAACCGCTCCCAGATGCCGGGCCTGACCAGCTCCAGCGGGCAGGAGTCCGGATCCCAGGCGTTGAAGTTGCCCATCAGGCAGACCCGCCGGGCGTTGGGGGCCCAGACCCGGAAGCGGTAGCCCTCCACGCCGTCCTCCCGGTCGGGATGGGCGCCGAGGAAGGTGTATGCGTCGTCACAGGCGCCGCCGAGGAAGCGGCCGATCTGGGCCTCAAAGTCGTCAGATTTCTTCATTGTCATATCTGTCCCCTCCTGATATTTGATCGATTCCAGGGCAGAGGGATCGAAGATCAAAAAATAAGGCACTATTTTTGTGTAAATTATATAACTAAAAAATCATTAAGTCAAGCGTAATTGGGGAAAATGTGTATTTTCGCTGGAAACTTTTTTCTCATTTTTTTGGTGCGCAAAACATAGGATTTCTGGTGAAAAGGGGGAATATTTTATGAAGATTTTTGTGCTCAGTCGGCGTGTTCTGACCGCCGTGGCCGCCGTCGCCCTGGCGGCGGCCATGGTGTTGGCGGTGAATATGCCCGCGGCGGTGGGGGCGTCGGCCACCCAGCGGCAGCTGCCCATCTACGCGGTGGAGCCGGCGGCGGGGGAGAAGAAGATCGCCATCTCCTTTGACGCGGCCTGGGGTGCGGACGACACCGACACCCTGATCGACATTCTGGGGGAGTACAACGTCTCCGCCACCTTCTTCCTGGTGGGGCAATGGGTGGACGCCTATCCCGAGGAGGTGAAAAAGCTCCACGAGGCGGGCCACGAGGTGATGAACCACTCCAACACCCACCCCTACTTCACCCAGTGCGCCACCGACACGGTGATTTCGGAGATCGAGGCCTGCAACGACAAGATCGAGGCCATCACCGGGGTTCGGCCCACCCTGATCCGCTGCCCCTACGGGGACTATAATGACGCGGTGATCAACGCGGTGCGTTCTCTGGATATGGAGCCCATCCAGTGGTCGGTGGACTCCCTGGACTGGAAGGACAGCGCCACGGCCCAGAGCATCTATGACCGGGTGGTCAGCCAGGTGGAGCCCGGCTCCATCATCCTATGCCACAACGACGCGGAGTACACCCCGGACGCCCTGGCGAACATCCTGAAGACCCTGCAGGAGGAGGGCTACACCTTTGTGCCCATCTCGGAGCTGATCCTGCCCCAGCCCTACACCATCGACCACGCGGGGGTGCAGCATCCGGCGGGATGAAAAAGCGGATGTTTCCTTTTCCGAAAAAATCTGATATACTGTACCCGTCAGCGGGCGGCGGAAGCGCTTTCGGCTGAACATCCAGAGGACGCCGGTTCTCCGGAACGAAAGAGGTTGATGGGTTGTGCGAAGGGCGGCTCCTGTGGTACTGATGATCTGGCCCTATCTCTTCGGGCTTGTGTTTTTGATGCCCGACGGGCAGGATCGGTTTCTGGATGTCTTTCTGAATGTCTATCTGATCGGAACCCTGGCGGTCTACACCCTGAATATCTGGAACGCCGTCACCTGGCGGGGGGAGGGCGCGGCAGACCGTTTGGCCGGTTATGACATGGCCGTCAAGCTGGCGCACATTCCCTTCTACCTCGGGGTGTTTGCCGTCGGCGTGCTCTTCCTGCTGGCCATGGTGGTGCCCGCGTTCGGGTTTGTCTCGCCGATCGTCATTTCGATGCTGGCTGTGGTGGATTATCTCCTGATGCTGACCTCCTCCAGCTACGGCATCTGCGCTGCGCTCCGGCTGGCCCGGGCGGGCCGGATCACCAAGCGGGGGGCGGCGGTGCATGTGGTGCTCCACCTCCTCTTTATGACGGATGTGGTGAGCGCCGTCTACCTGTTCCGGCGTTCCAGGAGACAGGGGTGAATTGACAAACCGCCGGGCAGCGGCTATAATGCAATTGCAATTTTACGGAGGATAACACCATGGATTTTGACGTGATTATCATCGGCGCGGGCCCCGGCGGCATTTTCTCCGCCTACGAGCTGACCCGCAGGAAGCCGGAGCTGCGGGTCGCCGTGTTCGAGGCGGGCCATCCGCTCCACAAGCGCCGCTGTCCCATCGACGGCGTGAAGGTGAAGAGCTGTATCGGCTGCAAGAGCTGTTCCATCATGAGCGGCTTCGGCGGCGCGGGGGCCTTCTCCGACGGGAAGTACAACATCACCAACGACTTCGGCGGCACCCTGTATGAGTACCTGGGCAAGCAGCGCGCCCTGGAGCTGATGCGCTATGTGGACGAGATCAACCTGCGCTACGGGGGAGAGGGCACTCACCTCTACTCCACAGCGGGCACCAAGTTCAAAAAGCTGTGCATCCAGAACGGACTGCACCTGCTGGACGCCTCGGTGCGGCACCTGGGCACCGACATCAACTATGTGGTGCTGGAGAACCTCTATGCCGAGCTGAAGGATCAGGTCACCTTCTTCTTCGACACGCCGGTGCGCGCCGTGGAGGTCATCGAGGGGGGCTATCGGGTCAACTGCGACGCCGGGAGCCACACCTGCGCCAAGTGCGTCATCTCCGTGGGCCGCAGCGGCAGCAAGTGGATGGAGCAGGTGTGCCGGGAGCTGGACATCAAGACCCGCTCCAACCGGGTGGACCTCGGTGTCCGGGTGGAGCTGCCCGCCGAGGTGTTCTCCCACCTGACCGACGAGCTCTATGAGAGCAAGATCGTCTACCGCACCGAGAAGTACGGCGACCTGGTGCGCACCTTCTGCATGAACCCCAAGGGGGCGGTGGTCAACGAGAACACCAACGGCATCGTCACCGTCAACGGCCACAGCTATGAGGATCCTGCCAAGCACACCGAGAACACCAACTTCGCCCTGCTGGTGTCCAAGCATTTCTCCGAGCCCTTCAAGGACTCCAACGGCTACGGCGAGAGCATCGCCCGGCTGAGCAACATGCTGGGGGGCGGCGTCATCGTCCAGCGGTTCGGCGACCTGGTCTCCGGCCACCGCTCCACCGAGAAGCGCATCCGGGAGTCCTTCACCACCCCGACCCTGAACGCCACCCCCGGCGATCTGAGTCTGGTGCTGCCCAAGCGTATCCTGGACGGCATCATCGAGATGATCTACGCCCTGGACAAGATTGCGCCGGGCACCGCCAACGACGACACCCTGCTCTACGGCGTGGAGGTCAAGTTCTACAACATGGAGGTCTCCGTCAACGACCATCTGGAGACCCGCTATGACGGCCTCTACGTCATCGGCGACGGCAGCGGCATCACCCATTCGCTGTCCCATGCCAGCGCCAGCGGCATTTTTGTGGCCCGGGAGATCACAGAATAAAAAACAGAGGAGCAGACATTTTTGTCTGCTCCTCTGTTTTGCGTCAGTCAAGCCCCCTTGTGGGCCGGAGTCATCGGATGGGACACGTCCGGACAATCCGGTTTTCTCCGTCGGATAAGATTTCGATGAGCGGTTCGGCGCTTCGCTCCAAAGAGAAGTATTGCCGGGCAAGGGTGAACGCCTCCTGCAAGTCCTGCCTCTGCTCCA
>JAFVAS010000285.1 GCA_017480395.1 Oscillospiraceae bacterium
GCCGGTGCTGCCGGTGCTGTCGCCGCCGGTGCTGCCGGTGTTGTCGCCGCCGGTGCTGCCGGTGCTGTCGCCGCCGGTGCTGCCGGAGTTATCGCCGCCGGTGCTGCCGGAGTTATCACCGCCAGTACTGCCGGAATTGCCAGAGCTTCCAGAATTGCCAGAACTGCCGGAACTGCCGGAGCTGCCGGAGTTGCCGGAGCTGCCAGAATTACCGGAGCTGCCAGAGCTGCCGGAATTGCCGGAGCTGCCGGAGCTGCCAGAATTGCCGGAGCTGCCGGAATTGCCGGAGCCGCTGTTGCTGTTGTTCCCGGGCTCCTCCGGGGTGTCGGCCACCAGGCCGCTGCGGCCAGTCAGGCTTCGGTCCAGCTTCACGCCGTCCAGCGCGTCGGAATCGTCCTCGTCCTCCACATCCGGGGCGGCGGGGCTGGTGATGCTCCAGTAGTGGCTGACCGGGTCGCTGTTGGACAGGCCATCCACATAGCCCGCGCTGACCCAGCGCTGGCCGTCAAAGTACTCCAGCTCGCCATCAAACATCCGGAACCGGAGGTCGGCGGCGGCGATCTGCTCGACGGAGGAGGTTGCCGTCACCGGATTATACGCGGTATAGGCGGGCAGGGCCTTCAGGCCCAGCAGGTCGGCGGTGAAGACCACCTCCGACGCCTCCGTCCCCGCGGGGACATTGAGGAAGAGGCTCTTCTCCTTGTTCTCGGTGGTGGCATAGGCCGCATGGCCCGCCCCCTCGACGCTGTTCACCATGTTGTTGACGTTCTCCCTGGGCTGCTCCAGCGTGGTGTGTCCCGCCTCGTCAAAGGCACCGGCGTAGGCCGCGCCCTCCAGGGTCTCCCGGTTCTGCCACAGGGCGGGCAGCTCCGCCTCGCCGTCGCCGTCGTAGACGGAGGCGGTGTAGTCCCCGGTCAGCACGCCGCCGGAGAGGGTGCCCGTCTCATGCATGACGTAGTTGCGGCTGCCGTCGGCATACCAGGAGTCAAAGGCCCCCTCATAGCCGTTCTCCCCCAGCCCGGTGCGGATCAGCAGGGCCTCGGTGCGGGTCACCTCCAGGAAGGCGACGCTCTCCCCCCGCTGATACCACGCCCGGCCGAAGCGCGCACCGTGGTCGTAGCCCACGGTGATCAGCAGGGTGCCGCCGTCGTCGTCCAGGTAATAATTTCGCACACCCACGGGCAGGTTGGGCATCAGGGTGACGAAATTTCGGTTGTCATAGAGGACGTAGACCGCCTCGCCGTCGCTCTCCGTCTCCAGGTTCTGCCGAAGCAGCGCCCCCAGATTCCGCTCCGGTTCGGCGCACTCCGCCAGATTGACGGTCAGGGCTTGCAGGGTCTCCAGGGCGCCCTCCGTGCCGTACTGGGCCCAGCAGACCTCCAGCATGTCCCGCTGGAGGCGAACCTGGCCGGACTGGGCGTAGAGCTGGGCCAGCTCCAGAAGCTCCTCCTCGGTGAGCATGCCCTCGCACAGCTGGTTCTCCAGGGTCTCCAGCCGCGCCTCGTCCTCGGTCAGCGCCGCCTGGCTCTCCTGGGGCTGCTCCGCCGGGGCGGCTTCCTCCGCGCTGACGGGGGCAGAGGCGGCAGCAGAGGAATCGCCGGAGGTCGCCGGGGCGGCGTTGCCGCAGGCGCACAGCGCGGCGGCCAGCGCCAGGGCCAGCACCGTCAAAAGCAATTTCTTTGTCATAGATGGTTCCTTTCTCAGCTCTGGGCGTCGGCGTCGGAGATCAGCTTCTTCAGGAAGGTGTCTGTGGCGGAGCCGGAGGGATAGGTGTTGGATTCCAGGATGGTCTTGGCCAGGGCGTAGATGCTGCGCTGGACGATGGGGCCGTAGATGGTCACGTCCTGGCCGTCCTTGGTCAGGGTGATATAGCCCCGGAAGGACAGCTCCGTCTTGTACTGGTTGGCGGGGATCTTGGTGAGCACAGCGGTAAAGCGGTCTCTGCCGTCCTTGGTCTCAAACACGTTGTCCAGGCCGGATGCCTTGTCATAGGCGGTGGCAACGTTGACCTTGTCCGCCCCCAGGACCAGGGGGGTATACTTTGCCAGGGACTTGGGCAGGATCAGCGTTCCATAGGATTTTAATGTATAGCCATTGACTCCCTTGCCCGTAAGCTGCTGCTTCAGCGCGTCGGACACGCTGGTCTTGCAGCGGATGCCGGAGTCCCCGGTGATGCGGATGGAGAAGCCGTGGTAGAGCAGCAGATCCTCCAGCTCCGGGACGGGCGTTGCGGTGTATTTGCCGTTGGTGGTGGTCAGCGACCAGACGTACATGCCCGCGGGCACGCCCTGATCGTTATACCGATACATCACGGCGGTCCTGGCGTCCTCCGCGTCCGGTGTGCTGGAGAAGACGCCGCCGGTCACCGTGCCGTAGCAGGCGACGCCGTCCAGGTAGACCACCTCTTCGCCGTAGCCCTCGGGCAGGGTGATCTTCAAGGTGTCAGAATCGGTGCTGCCCCCCTTCTTCAGTCCGAGGTAGGTGGCGATGCCCAGGGCATCGGCCTCCCCCAGCGTCCGCAGCTGGGCATCGGTGGAGAGGAATTTGCCCACCTCGGTGGGGTTGGTGATGAAGCAATGCTCCACGATGATGCCGGGGAAGCCGTACAGCTTGGACTCCCGGATGACCTGATAGGCGTCGTTCTTGCTGCCGTCGGGATAGGTGGCGCTGGCGGTGTTCACCTTGACGCCCCGGTTGGACAGCCCCAGCTTGACCAGCTGATTCAGGATGGCCTGGGACAGGGCCTTGCCGTCGGCGCTGACGTTCTCATCCTCGTCCACGGCCTCGTTGCCGGAGGCGAGGGTGGCGTAGTTGGCGTTGGGATAGTAGATCTCCACCCCCTTGGCGCTGGCGGTGGCGGAGTTCAGGTGAATGGAGACGTAGTAATCCGCACCCAGCGCCGCTGCGTCATGCACCCGGGCCAGGTTATCATTGCCGGAGGTGGTGCCCGGGTGGGGGCAGTCCGCGGTGGTGCGGGTCATGTAGACCCGGACACCGGCGTATTTTTGCAGCTCGTCCCGGCAGTAGAGGGCGATCTTGAGGGTCAGCTGCTCCTCGCGGTAGGTCACGCCGCCGATGGTCGAGGTGGCTCCGCCGTGGACGTTGTCGTGGCCGGGGTCCAGCACCACCACAACGGGCTTGGTGCTGGAGGAGGTGGTGGTGTGCACCGCCGTCTACCCCGCCGTCGTCGTGCGCACCGTGGGGGACGTGACGCCCGCGGCGTCCTCCGCCTGCTCCAGGGCCTCCTCGATGGAGTCCACCTGGGTCAGCGTCCCGTCCTCATCGATGGCGCTGACGGTGATCTCCGGCACTCCCTCCGGGGCGGCGGCGTCCACCACCACGTCATCCGGCTGCGTCTCCACCGAGACGTTGACGCCGTAGCGGGCGTCAATGCCGATGTAAGAGAGGATGACGGTATACTCCTCCCCCTCCGCTGTATAGCACAGCGCCTCCAGGGCGTAGCTCCCGCTCTGGGCGGCGGTGTGGTCAATGGTGAAGAGGGCGCTCTCGCCGTCCAGCTCGGCAGACACCTCCCGCAGGGTGCCGTCCGTCTCCCGCCGCAGGGTCAGCGACGCGGCGTCGGGCATCGTCTCCCCGGCAAAGCCCACCAGAATGCTCTGGCTGTCCGGGGCGGTCAGCTCGGGCTGCACCACGGCGACATAGGTGATGTAGGGCACGGCGGACATCGCCGCCGGCTCCTCCGCCTGGGGCGCGTCATCCTCCGGCGCGGGCTCCTCCACGGCCACGGCCCCCGGGACGCACAGCGTCAAAACCAGCACCAGCGCCAGCAGCAGGGAGACCAGGCCGCTCCATCTTTTATTCACAGGGCATACCCCCTAGTAGATTACATAATGTCGAAATTATTTACATTATAACGGCACGGCCCCAAAAATGCAAGCCAATCCGGCCACTTTAAAGAAATTGCCCCTTATTTTCGCCGCTTTCCCCATCAGGGACGGCCCGATCCGCTGCGAAAGGTCAAAAAACCCTCCAGAATCAGGGTCGCGGCCACCGCGTCCACCACTTTCTTGCGCTTTTTCCCTCGCCGTCCCGCCTCGGAGAGGATGCGGTGGGCGTCCACGGTGGTGCGCCGCTCGTCCCAGAGGGTGACGCTCAGGCCGGTCTCGGCGCGCAGCCGCTCCCCCAGCGCCTCGCTCTTCCGGGCGCGCTCTCCCAGGGAGCCGTCCATATTTTTCGGATAGCCCAGCACCAGCTCCTCCACGCCGTATTCCTTTATATACTGCTTCAGCCGCTCCACCACCGTGTCCTGGCTGCGGGAGTCGATGGTCTCCGCCACCCCCGCGCCGAAGCCCAGCGGGTCGGAGATGGCCACGCCGGTGTGGGCGTCGCCGTAGTCAATGGCCATAATGCGCATAGCCGCGTCCCTCCTGTCTCAGTTTCCCCTATTCTATCATTTTTCCGGGATTTTTCAAGAAAAACAGCTTGACTTCCCCGGGGCGGAGTGATAGAATAAATCTCACCTGTGAGCAGGGGTGTATTTGGTGCGCACTTTTTCAGGTGCGGGCGGTCCCCCTGTGCGGCCACCTTTCCGGCCAGATCAGGGAGGCAGCATCCCTGCCGAACCAGAATCGGAGCTTTCCTGCGGCCCTTGTGCGCACGCGGGCTTCCATGCGGATTTCGGTCGGGATCACCTATCTTCGGGTGCCGGGCGGAATCCTTTTTTTCATGTATTTCGTGCCCTGTTCCCGATCGAATCATTTACAAGGAGGTGCCAGGTATGGCGAAAGCCGGCGCACGGGTGAAGATCACCCTGAGATGCTCTGAGTGCAAGCAGAGAAACTACAACACCATGAAGAACAAGAAGAACACTCCCGACCGTCTTAAGCTGAACAAGTATTGCCCGTTCTGCAGAAAGCACACCGTTCACGACGAGACCAAGTAAGAGATCCCAAGAGAAAGAGGTGTCTTTTTAATGGCAGACAAGGAAACCAAGGCCGTCCAGGCCCCGGATGCCCAGGACAAGAGCGCCAAAAAGGAAGCCAAAAAGGAAAAGGCGAAGAAGCCCAACGCCTTCGTGCGCCGCATCAAATCCATCGGAAAGTACTTCCGCGAGATGAAGAGCGAGCTGAAGAAGGTCGTCTGGCCCTCCCGCAAGACCGTCTTCCGCAACACCGTTGTGGTCATTCTGGTCGTGCTGGTGCTGGGCGTGCTGATCTGGGTCTTCGACTGGCTGGCCGCCGCTGTGATCAGCGCCCTGGTCCATCTGTTCAGCTGAGGATAACGCGTCATGGCTGAAGAAGCAAAGTGGTATGTGGTTCACACATACTCCGGCTACGAAAACACCGTAGCCACCACCATCCAGAAGACTGTGGAAAACCGCAATCTTCACGACCTGATCCATGAGGTATCCATCCCGATGGAGACCGTGACGGAGGTCACCGAAAACGGCCCCAAAACCGTGGAGCGGAAGGTCTTCCCCGGTTACGTCCTCATCAAGATGGTCATGACCGACGAGAGCTGGCACGTCGTGCGCAACGTCCGCGGCGTCACCGGGTTCGTCGGCTCCGGCAATAAGGGCATCCCCCTCACCGAGGAGGAGATCGCCGCCCTTGGCGTGGAAAAGCGCGAGATCGTCGTCGGCTATCAGATCGGCGACAACGTCAAAATCACCGCCGGCGCTCTGGAGTCCTTCCTGGGCGTGGTGGACGAGATCGACCTCGACAAAAACAAAGTCCGCGTCGTCGTGTCGATGTTCGGCCGCGAGACCCCCGTGGAGCTCGCCCTGGACCAGGTGGAGCCCGTCTCCCTCTGATCCCCCGAAACCCGATCACCGACCAATCATTTACCGAAATAGGAGGTGCTCTTCGTGGCACAGAAAAAGAATGCAAAAATCACCGGCTATGTGAAGCTGCAGATCCCCGCCGGCAAGGCGACCCCTGCGCCCCCCGTCGGCCCCGCCCTGGGCCAGCACGGCGTCAACATCGCCGCCTTCACCAAGGAATTCAATGAGCGCACCAAGAACG
Source organism: Oscillospiraceae bacterium (assembly GCA_017480395.1). Taxonomy (GTDB): domain Bacteria; phylum Bacillota; class Clostridia; order Oscillospirales; family Oscillospiraceae; genus UMGS1766. The sequence continues at coordinate 5,985 of JAFVAS010000285.1, forward strand.
ATGCCGGCCTCATCATCCCCGTGGTGATCACCGTCTACGCCGACCGTTCGTTCACCTTCATCACCAAGTCCCCCCCTGCCGCCGTCCTGATCAAGAAGGCCGCCGGCATCGAGTCCGGCTCCGGCGTCCCCAACAAGACCAAGGTCGCCACCATCTCCAAAGAGGACGTGCGCAAGATCGCCGAGACCAAGATGAACGATCTCAACGCCGCCAGCATCGAGGCCGCCATGTCCATGATCGCCGGCACCGCCCGCAGCATGGGCGTCATCGTGGCTGAGTAAGGAGGGAACGTACTGTGTTTAAGGGAAAGAAATATCAGAACAGCGCAAAGCTGATCGAAAAGGGCGTCGTCTATGATCCCACCGACGCCATGGCTCTGGTCGTCAAGACCGCCACTGCCAAGTTTGACGAGACCGTCGAGCTGCATGTAAAGCTGGGCGTCGACTCCCGTCACGCCGACCAGCAGGTCCGCGGCGCCATCGTCCTGCCCAACGGCACCGGCAAGAGCGTCCGCGTCCTGGTCTTCGCCAAGGGCGACAAGGCCGACGCCGCCCGCGCCGCCGGCGCTGACTATGTCGGCGATATGGATCTGGTGGAGAAGATCCAGAAGGAGAACTGGTTCGACTTCGACGTCGTCGTCGCCACCCCCGACATGATGGGTGTCGTCGGCCGTCTGGGTAAGCTGCTGGGCCCCAAGGGCCTGATGCCCTCCCCCAAGTCCGGCACCGTCACCCCCGACGCCGCCAAGGCCGTCCTGGACGCCAAGGCCGGTAAGGTCGAGTATCGTCTGTACAAGACCAACATCATCCACTGCCCCATCGGGAAGGTCTCCTTCGGCCCCGAGAAGCTCCAGGAGAACTTCGACGCCCTGATCGGCGCCATCATCAAGGCCAAGCCCGCCGCCGCCAAGGGCCAGTATGTGCGCTCCTGCACCCTGGCCACCACCATGGGCCCCGGCGTCAAGGTCAACACCGCCAAGCTGGTGTAATTCCCGGCGGGGAATCCAAAAAATCGTCTGTTTCAGCGGCAGAAGCGCTTGACAAAGCGCTTCTGCCCTGTTACAATACTTTTTGCGTTCAAAGACAGCAGGTGCTTTTGCCCAACGGTTTGTGCCACCCGGCACAGTCCGCCTGCCCAGAGTGCGATCGAAAATCAAATGAATCATGAGAAGATTTCTGATTCTCGTTTTCCGATTGTATCCTCCTGTCCTTTGACGCGGAGGATTTTTATTTTTCGGAGGTGAAACAACAATATGGCTAACGCAACTGTCATCAGCGAAAAGGCCGCAGTGGTCGACGCGCTCAAGGAGCGGCTCGGCAACGCCCAGGTCGGCGTTCTGGTGGATTACGGCGGACTGACCGTCGCCCAGGATACGGAGCTGCGCAACGAGCTGCGCAAGAATGGCGTCGAGTACGGCGTCGTCAAGAACACCATGGTGCGCCGCGCCCTGGACAGCGTGGGTCTGGAGGCGCTGGACGGCGTCCTGCACGGCTCCACTTCCCTGGCCACCGCCAGCGACGACCCCATTATCCCCATCCGTCTGCTCGCTGACTATTCCAAGAAGATGGGCGAGAAGTTCAACATCAAGGCCGCCTTCGTGGAGGGCAAGGTGCTCTCCGAGGGCGAGATCGCTCAGCTGGCTACCATGACCTCGAAGAAGGACCTGTACGCCCAGCTGGTCGGCACCCTGATGGCCCCCATGGCCAACCTGGCCGCCGTCGTCAACGCCATCGCCGAGAAGGGCGAGGCCGCCGAGTGATTTGGGATTCATCCCACCCGGCACACCTATTTTAAAATTTGAACAAATTGGAGGTTTATTATCATGGCTGATATCAATGCGATTGTGGAAGAGATCAAGGCTCTGTCTCTGCTGGAGGTCAAGGAGCTGACCGACGCCCTGAAGGAGGCTTTTGGGGTCGAGGCCATCGCGATTGGCGCTCCCGCTGCCGGCGCCGGCGCCGCTGCTGAGGCCGTCGAGGAGAAGACCGAGTTCGACGTCGTTCTGACCGGTTTCGACGCCGCTTCCAAGATCAAGGTCATCAAGGTCGTCCGTGGCATCACCGGCCAGGGCCTGGCCGAGGCCAAGGCTACCGTCGAGGGCGTCCCCGCCACTCTGAAGGAGGCCGTCTCCAAGGAGGAGGCCGAGGACCTGAAGAAGCAGCTGGAAGAGGTCGGCGGTCAGGTCGAGCTGAAGTAATTTCATCTCATATACCCAACCAAGCCAATCAAAATCGCGCCTCAGCAACGAGGCGCGATTTTTCTGCGCAAAATTTGAAAATCGTTTTCAATTTCTATTGACAAACCGGCGGAGAGCGGTTAAACTTGAAAACGGTTTTCAAATTGGAGGAATTGATCGATGAAAAAAGCTATCGCCGCGCTCCTGGCCCTCTGTCTGGCCCTCTCCGCCCTGACGGCCTGCTCCGCCACCCCCCAGCGGCAGGAGGACGGGACGCTGCATATTGTCGCCACCATCTTCCCGGAATACGACTGGGTTCGCAACATCCTGGGGGACAATCCCGCCGGGGCGGAGCTGACGCTGCTGCTGGACAACGGCGTGGACATGCACAGCTTCCAGCCCTCCGCCGCGGACATCCTGAACATCTCCACCTGCGACCTCTTTCTCTATGTGGGCGGGGAGTCCGACCAATGGGTGACGGATGCCCTGGCCGAGGCGGTCAACCCGGACATGGTGGTGGTGAACCTGATGGACGCGCTGGGCGACCAGGTCAGGGAGGAGGAGATCGTGGAGGGCATGGAGGCCGACGGGGACGAGGCGGAGGACGGTCCCGCCTATGACGAGCACGTCTGGCTCTCCCTGCGCAGCGCCGCCGCCCTGTGCGACGCCATCGAGGGGGCCCTGGAGGCCGTCGATCCCGATCACGCAGATATTTACCGCGCCAACACCGACGACTATCAGGCAAAGCTGAGCGCCCTGGACGCGGCCTATCAGGCGGCGGTGGACGATGCCTCCCAAAAGACCCTGCTCTTCGGCGACCGGTTCCCCTTCCGCTATCTGACGGAGGATTACGGCCTCAGCTATTACGCCGCCTTTGTGGGCTGCTCCGCCGAGACGGAGGCCAGCTTCGAGACCATCACCTTCCTGGCCCAGAAGGTGGATGAGCTGGGGCTGCACAGCGTGCTGACCATCGACGGCTCCGACGGGCGGCTGGCGGAGACCATCGTCCAGGCCACCCGGACAAAGGATCAGGAGGTTCTGACGCTGAACTCCCTGCAGTCCACCTCCGGGCAGGATATCGAGGCGGGGGTCACCTACCTCTCCCTGATGGAGGACAACCTGGCGGTGCTGGAGCGGGCGCTGCAATGAGGTGCGGTTACACCTATCTCTATCGATGATTTGTGGAGGCATCCGATGATCTTATATCATTATTCTGTGGACTCTTATTCCGGCGCGCCCAAGCTGGCGAACGATTATAAAAACCAATATCGGTTCGCCGCGCCATTTTTACTCGCTTTGGAGAAAAATGAAGATTGTTTTTGGAGCACCTATTTTGCGTGCATGTATTATTCCAGAGAACTGTGCGCGCTCGGGCTCCGAAAGCACGAAAACTATGTCAAGGATGCCGTGGAGGGCATTTTTGAATTTATTCGGATTCATGAGTTCAGCCATCGATCCGTCAGCCGCATCGGGTGTGTCTATTACTGCCAAAGCGAGGCGGAGGCCGTCTCATATTTGAAGGATGATTGTATCGACAACGGCGATTTTACGGTGGAGCAGGTGAAATTGCTTGAGGTGGAGGTGGAGGACGACAGCGTGTTCTGTTACGACCAAAGCTATTTTAACGAGGCAATCACCGCAATGGAGCAGAGGCAGGACTTGCAGGAGGCGTTCACCCTTGCCCGGCAATACTTCTCTTTGGAGCGAAGCGCCGAACCGCTTATTGAA
>JAFVAS010000286.1 GCA_017480395.1 Oscillospiraceae bacterium
AGACCACCTCCCGCTGGAGGGTGGAGGTGGAGTTATAGAAGTGGAAGATGACGTGCTTGGCGCCCTGGATGGCCTCGAAGGTGCGGCGGATCAGGTGCTCCCTGGCCTGCACCAGCACCTGGATGGTCACATCGTCCGGGATATGGCCGCCCTCGATCAGCTCCCGGCAGATCTCATAGTCTGTGTCGGACGCGGAGGGGAAGCCGATCTCCACCTCCTTGACGCCGATCTCGTCCACCAGCATGTGGAACATCTCCAGCTTCTCCTCCATGTTCATGGGGTCGATCAGCGCCTGGTTGCCGTCCCGCAGATCGACGGAGCACCAGACCGGCGCTTTGGTGATGATATTGTCCGGCCAGGTCCGGTTCTCGATGGGCTGGGGCTTGAAGGGGATATATTTTTCGTAGCCTCTCATGTTGTTTTCCTCCTTACAACGGGCAAAAGAAATCGCCTCTGACTTGCGGCAAGTCAGGGGCGTAAAATATACGCGGTACCACCCTGGTTCAGCCTGCGCTCACACGCGGGCCCTCTGCGACCTCAAACAAGGCCGTGACCGGTAACGGGGTCTGCCGTTCAGCCCTACTGAAACAGGCCATTTGTTCGGGCTGACAACTCCGGGAACAGTTATCCGCTCTGGGCGCCTCGCCGCCTCGCACCGTCCGGCAGCTCTCTGAACAGGCCATCGCAGAGCCTTTCATCCCTTCATCGTCTTTGGGGAGATTTACTCCTGTTATTTTATGCAAACTCCGCCGACTTGTCAAGCGATTTCTGCGAAAAATCGGCCCGCGCGCGCAAAAGCGGCCCAGATCCTTCGCCGGAACCCAGCTGAAAGGCACCATTCCGCGCCCCGGCGGCGGTTTCGCAGGCCATACGGGGGCGCGTTATCTGTCTTTCTGCGGGGCGCAGCTCACCCGAATTTCGCCTCGACAAACCAGCGGCCATTCTGCTCGTCAAAGAGGTGCGTCTCGCTCCGGCCGATCCGGATCGTATAGCGGATGCCCCTTCCCCCCACCTCCGAGGCGCAGGGGCGCACCTGCACCACCCGGTCGATCTCATATTCCTCCTGGTTCTCCATCCGGATCGTCCGCGGACGGCAGGTGCCATCCGGCATGTGCTCCGCGTTGACGGTCACATAGACTTTTCTCCGCGTCATCTCCGTGCTCCCCCATTTCATCACAAAATCTGCCCCGCACGCTTGACAATATACGCAATCTATTGTAGAATTATCTCAATAAATCACAAGTGAGTTGTGTGTTTGTATTATACACAAGTGTCTTGTGCTTGTCAACCGTCTCACCAAAAAATTCTCAATCAAGTTGTGTGTGGAGGATCAAAATATGACCTTTGGAGAGAAGCTGAAGCTGCACCGCACCCAGATGAAGATGAGCCAGGCTGAGCTGGCCCGGCGGGCCGGACTGGGCATCAACACCATCAGCAATTACGAGGGCGGCAAGACCTACCCGAAGGATCGCCAGGTCTATAAGACCCTGGCCGAGATCCTGGGCGTGGACGCCGACTATATCCACAACGAAAATGACGACTTCCTCTCCGAGGCCCAGGCGCGCTACGGCGTCCGGGGCAAGCGGCAGGCGGAGGAGCTGCTCCACGACATCGACGGCCTGTTCTCCGGCGGCGAGATGGCCGACGAGGATATGGACGAGTTCATGCGGGCCATCCAGGACTCCTTCTGGCGGGCCAAGGAGAAAAATCGGAAGAAATTTGGCCGCAAGGGGTCCCGGCAGGACAAGTAGGGCCGCCCAGCGGCGGAGAGGAGGCGCACAGGTGGAACGGGAACGGAAAAAACAGTTTATCGCCATCGATCTGAAATCCTTCTACGCCTCCGTGGAGTGCGCCGAGCGGGGCCTTGACCCGCTGGACGCCAACCTGGTGGTCGCGGACGAGAGCCGCACCGACAAGACCATCTGCCTCGCCGTCTCCCCGGCGCTGAAGGCCCTGGGCATCCCCGGCCGGCCGCGCCTGTTCGAGGTGAAGCAGCGCCTCAAGGAGGTGAACCGCGAACGGCGAAGCCGTGCCCCGAGGCGGCAGTTCACCGGCAAGTCCATCTACGCCTCGGAGCTGAGCCAAAACCCGTCGCTGGAGCTGGATCTGGTCATCGCCCCACCCCGGATGCGCTACTACATGGATTACAGCCGCAACGTGGTGGAGATCTATCTGCGCTATGTCTCCATCGACGACCTGTTGATCTACTCCGTGGACGAGGTGTTCATCGACGCCACCCATTACCTGGACACCTACGCAATGACAGCCCACGACTTTACCCGGATGCTCATCCGGCAAGTGCTGGGGGAGACGCGGATCACCGCCACCGCCGGAATCGGAACCAACCTGTATCTGGCCAAGATCGCCATGGACATCGTGGCCAAGCATATCCCCGCCGACGCCGACGGCGTCCGCATTGCGGAGCTGGATGAGCGGAGCTATCGGGAACAGCTCTGGTCCCACCGCCCCCTCACCGACTTCTGGCGGGTGGGCCGCGGCATCGCCCGCAAGCTGGAGCGCAACGGGATGTACACCATGGGCGACGTTGCCCGCTG
>JAFVAS010000287.1 GCA_017480395.1 Oscillospiraceae bacterium
ACCAAGGGGCGTTACGCGCTGCGGGTCATGATCGACCTGGCGGAGCACCAGACGGAGGGCTATATCCCACTTAAGGAGATTGCCCAGCGGCAGGAGATCTCGGAAAAGTATCTGGAGAGTATTCTGAAATCCCTGGTGCGCAACCGGTTCCTCACCGGCCTGCGGGGCAAGGGCGGCGGCTATCGGCTGACCCGCTCCCCCGACCTCTATACCGTGGGCAGCATTCTGCGCCTGACCGAGGGGACGCTGGCCCCGGTCTCCTGTCTGGAGGACGACCCCTCCTCCTGCTCCCGGATGGCGGAGTGCCGCACCCTGCCCATGTGGCAGAAGCTGGACCAGCTCATCAACGACTTCTTCGACGGCATCACCATTGCCGACCTGATGAACTCCGGCGACGCCGGGGACGACTACGTCATCTGACCCCTCCGATCGCACAGTCCGATTTTTAACGCGCAAAAAAGAGTGAGCTGCCCCGCAGCTCACTCTGCTTTTTTCTCATCGGTTCCGTTCGCGGCGGCCTGCACCGCAAGCTCCAGGGCAAGGTAGAACTTGCCCAGCGAGTGGTTCGCCTCCCCCAGGCCCTCGCTGCTGTACGCCTGGGGATCGAGCACGTCCCCGGTCATCAGGAAATCATACAGCTCAAAGCCGTAGAAGTCGCAGACCGCCTGCACCCCGGCCAGCTCCATCTCCACGGCAAGACAGCCCTCCTGAACCCGTTTTTGCAGCTGGCCCCGGGTCTCCCGGTAGAAGGCGTCCGTCGTCCAGGCCCCGCCCAGCACATAGGGCACGCCCCGCCGCTCGAACAGCCGCGCCACCGCCGGGGCGTTGGGGATTTCTACGTAATCCGCCGCCGGCGCGTAGTGATAGGACATCCCCTCGTCCCGGTACGCCTTCGTCGGGATCACATACTTCCCCTCGGTGGCCGCCCGGTCCAGCGACCCGGCGGAGCCGAACATCACAAATGTTGTGGCCCCGATCAGCCAGTTGGCCTCGATCACGTCCGTCGCCGCCAGGGCGGAGCCGATGCTGGAGAGGTAAAAGCCGAAGGTGTGGCCCCGGTGCGCAAAGGTGTAGAGCGGGATGTTTCCATTGCACGCCCCGATCTCCGCCACCTGCTCGCAGGGGAACGCGGCGAGGACATGCTCATAGATCACCTTGGAGAAGGTGACGATGCAGACGTCGCAGAGCTGCTGATGCACCAGCCCCATGTCTGCGGGCGAGATGATCGCCTGCGTCTGCACATCATAGGAATCCGTAATCATACCTGCCCTCCTGTTCGCTCGCCGCCCAGGCCGTGCACCGTTGGCAGCAGAAGCCTCAATTAACGGCTATTTTATCATCCGCGCGCCGCGCTGTCAAACCCGCCCCGGGGCGTTTTTGTGGTGTTCACGCATTTCGCGGTGCAAATCCCGCGATACTTCATCGATTTCAACTGTTGATTTTGCGATAGCTTTGTGGTATGATGCATGGAGCCAAAGGAGGCAGTTTTCTCATGATGCAAATGAATTTTATCCGCAGACTCCCCATCCCCCAGGACATCAAGGCCCAGTTTCCCATCTCCGACGCCATCGCCCGCCGCAAGGCGGATCGGGACGAGGCCATCCGGCGGGTGTTCACCGGCGAGTCTGACCTGATTCTGCTCATCATCGGCCCCTGCTCCGCCGACTCGGAGGAGCCCGTCATGGAGTATATCCACCGCCTGGCCCGGCTCCAGGAGCAGGTGGCGGACAAGTTTTTGATGATCCCCCGCATCTACACCAACAAGCCCCGCACCACCGGCAAGGGGTATAAGGGCATGCTCCACCAGCCCGACCCGGAGAAGAAGCCCGACCTGCTGGAGGGGCTGATCGCCATCCGCAAGCTCCACACCCGCGCCGTGGAGGAGACCGGCTTCACCTGTGCCGACGAGATGCTCTATCCCGAGAACCACCGCTACCTCTCCGACCTGCTGAGCTATGTGGCGGTGGGGGCCCGCTCCGTGGAGGATCAGATCCACCGCCTGACCGCCAGCGGCATCGGCATCCCCTGCGGCATGAAGAACCCCACCAGCGGGGATCTGCAGGTGATGCTCAACTCCATCGAGGCCGCCCAGTCCCCCCAGCAGTTCGTCTATCGCGGCTGGGAGGTGGAGACCCCCGGCAACCCCCTCACCCACGCCATCCTGCGGGGCAGCGTCAACAAGCACGGCATCAACGTCCCCAACTATCACTATGAGGATCTGCGGCGGCTCTATGACTTCTACGCCGAAAAGGGGCTGGAGAACATGGCCTGCATCGTCGATACCAACCACTCCAACTCCGGCAAGCAGTACCTGGAGCAGATCCGCATCGCCAAGGAGGTGCTCCACTCCCGCCGCCACGACGGCGATGTCAGACGCCTGGTCAAGGGCTTCATGATCGAGAGCTATCTGGAGGACGGCGCCCAGAAGATCGGGGAGCACATCTTCGGCAAATCCATCACCGACCCCTGCCTGGGCTGGGACAAGACGGAGCGCCTTGTCCTGGAGCTGGCGGAGCAGCTATAACACATGTTAAGGGCCACCGGCTAAGCCGGCGGCCCTTTGCTGTTCTGTATTATTCCTTTGCCACGCTCACGGCGGTGAGGATGTCCCCCTCCCCCAGCTCAAAGGTGATGGTCACCCGGTCGCCGGGATTGAGCAGCACCGCCTCGGGGCAACTGGCGGCGGAGAGGACATAGCTTCTGCCGTCCTCCATCGTCAGGTAGAACAGGGTGGTGCCCTCCACCACAACGCTGCGCAGGTCGGCCAGGGTGCCGGACACCGTGTCCTGATCGGCGGGAATCACCGGGTCGGTGACCTGGATGCCGTTCTCCGCCAGCAGCGCCTCATAGTTGCGCTGGCAGGCCTCCACCGACGCGCCGGTGGCGGTGATCTGATAGTCGGCCACGTTGACCATGGCGTACATCTTCACCAGCTCCGCCGAATCCTTCAGGGCCATGAAATAGGTGGGCTCGTTGGAGATATTCAGCAGAATCGGGAAGGTGGCGGTGTAGTGCAGATGCTGCACCGCGCCCTGGGCGGAGGACATGGCGGAATACTCCTCCGCGCCGGTGATGTTGTAGTAGCGGGCCTCCTTGGTGCGCTGGTTGACCAGGATGAAGCCAACATTGGACTCGTCCTCACCGGCGGAGGTGACGCCGGTGTAGAGATAGACGTCGTCGTTCTGGGCGATATAGTTATAGCCCTCGGTGGTGGTGGTAATGCCCTTCTGGCCCAGCCAGGAGTTGACCCAGCCGTTGACCAGGGTGCCGTGGTAGTTGTACTGCTCCACCACCAGGTCGGCATTGTAAACCCGATCCACCCAGGTGGGCACGTCCTCGTAGTAGGCGCTCTCCCCGGTGACGGCGTTGACCAGCACCGCGCCGTGGATGTCGGTGCCGCCGAAGATGCCGATGGTCTTGACGATGCGGGAGCAGATCCACCAGGGGGTGCCGTCCTCGTCGATCTCAAAGTTCACGTCGCCGAACATCATGGTGGGATAGCGGAAGCGCAGCACCCGGTAGAGGTTACGGCCAAAGTGCTCCGAGTTGGAGATCTTCATCCCCTCCTCCAGCCGCACCAGCCGGGCCTCCTGGGTGACCATGTTGACCACGATATAGCCGGGCAGACCGTCGGCGCGGTTGTTGAACCACTTGATGAGGTTGCCGTACTCCAGCGGGGCCACCCGCACCGGCTCCCCCTGGTAATTGATCTGGGAATACTCGTAGTCGGCCACCTCAAACTGGCTGACCAGGTTGGAGGTCGCGCCGATGCTGCCCAGGGCCCGCTTGCCCAGCTGTACGCTGGAGTCCCGATCCAGCATGGGGATCTCGCTGTACGAGATCTCCGCCACGTCGGAGGCAAAGTCCCCGGTCTGGACGTCCAGCAGCTCATAGTAACTCTGGGCGTGGAAGATAGGGGCAGAGACGATGCCGCCGATGATGTTGAAGAGCACAATGACTCCCAGGGCAATCAGCGGAATGCGGAAGCGCAGGCCCTTGAGCTTTCCCTGCACCCGCACGTCCCCCCGATCCATCCGCATCACGCCGGAGGTCAGCAGGGCGCAGAGCAGCCAGACGACCAGCAGGATGCCGAGAAAGGCCCAGAACTCCCGGGATTGGAGGTTGAGCGCCGGCAGGGCCAGGTAGTAATAGGCCGCGCCAAAGAGCACGGTGACGACAATAGGCAGAACAACGCGGAGCGCGCCGCCCTTCTTGGGGGCAGTCTGTTCCATACGATCAGCTCCTTTCACGCTGCATTGTAGCATACTTCCGCCGGATAATTCAATGAAAATACGATTAAATTGCGCTGGGTCATCCTTGTATTCTCCCACCAGTTTGCTATAATATGAGCAAACCGAAGCCCCGATCGACACAAGGAGGTCATTCCCATGGACTTGTTTTACAGCGACTATCTGGAGGGCTGTCACCCCCGCATCCTGGCGGCCCTCACGCAGACCAATCTGGAGCAGACGCCGGGCTATGGCGTGGACGCGCACTGCGAGCGCGCCCGGGCCCTGATCCGGGAGGCCTGTCGGGCCCCCGAGGCGGCGGTGCACCTCCTGGTGGGGGGCACCCAGACCAACCAGACCGTCATCGCCGCCGCCCTGCGGCCCCATCAGGGGGTGCTGTGCGCCGACAGCGGCCACATCAACGTCCATGAGAGCGGGGCCATCGAGGCCACCGGCCACAAGGTGCTCCCCCTCCCCGGCGCGGCGGGGGGCAAGCTGACCGCCGAACAGGTGGAGGGGGCGCTGCGCGCCCACTTCGACGACGAGAACGCCGAGCACACGGTGCAGCCCGGCATGGTCTACCTCTCCCACCCCACGGAGTACGGCGCGCTCTACACCAAGGCGGAGCTGAGTGCCATCTCCGGCGTCTGCCGCCGCTGGCAGATCCCCCTGTTCCTGGACGGGGCCCGGCTGGGCTACGGCCTGACGGCCCAGGGGGCGGAGCTGACCCTGCCCGACCTGGCCGCGCTGACCGACGTGTTCTATATCGGCGGCACCAAGGTGGGGGCCCTCTTCGGGGAGGCGGTGGTCATCACCAACCCCGCCCTGAACCGGGATTTCCGCTACCTCATCAAGCAGCGGGGCGGCATGCTGGCCAAGGGGCGGCTGCTGGGGGTACAGTTCGAGACCCTCTTCGAGGACGGGCTCTACTTCGAGCTGGGCCGCCACGCCAACGAGATGGCCTACCGGGTCCGGGACGCCTTTGTCCGCGCGGGCTATCCCCTGCTCCTGGAATCCCCTACCAATCAGCAGTTCCCCATCCTGCCCGACGGGGATTATGAGAGATTGAAGCAGACCGCCGCCGGCGAGCTCTGGCAGCGCATCGACGCGGGGCACTGCGCCTGGCGCTTCTGCACCAGCTGGTGCACCGACCCCGCCGCCGTGGAGCGGCTGGAGCACGCCCTGGCCGGCCTGCAAACAGAAAGGAGATAACCCCATGGATTTTCGCATGCTGCACCACAACCACAACGTCAGGGATCTGGACACCTCCCTGGCCTTTTATGAGAAGGCCCTGGGCCTGCACGAGAAGCGCCGCAAGGTGGCGGCGGACGGCTCCTACATCATCGTCTTTATCGGGGCGAGAGAGGACAACTTCGAGCTGGAGCTGACCTGGGTGCGGGATCACCCCCAAAGCTATGACCTGGGCGAGGGGGAGTTCCACGTCGCCTTCGGCTGCGAGGGGGAGGAATATGAGGCCATGCACCGCCTGCACCAGGAGATGGGCTGCGTCTGCTTCGAGAACCCGGCGATGGGCATCTACTTCATCGAGGACCCGGACGGGTTCTGGCTGGAGATCATTCCCCACAAATAACAGCATATAGGAAACACTTTGAACAGAAACAACGGAGGTTAAACATGCTTCTCATCGATGTCACAGCTCCATGCAAGGTTTGAGGACGCTGCATGGAGGATAGCCCTCGGGCCTATGTCCTCGGACTTTGCATTCCGAATGAATCACATCAAAGGAGCAAAGTCAAATGAAAAAAATAAAATCATATATCTTACTTTGGGCTACACAGTCACTTTCTGCACTCGGCAGCGGGATGACAAGCTATGCGCTTGTGCTTTGGCTATATCTGAACAGCGGTTCTGCACTGAAAACCGCAATGCTGTCGATCAGTTCATATGCACCTTATGTGCTGATGAGCATTTTTGCGGGTACACTCAGCGACCGCTGGGACAAGAAGAAAACCATGCTCGGGTGCGACCTTATAGCCGCCCTAAGCACAGTTGCGGTACTTGTTCTGATCAAAACAAACAGCCTGCATCCCTGGCATTTGTACCTGATCAATGCAGGCAATGGACTGATGAACACCGTCCAACAGCCTGCAAGCGAGGTAGCGGCAACGCTGCTTACACCCAAAGCGTATTACCAGAAAACAAGTGGAATGCGCTCATTTTCACAGTCGTTGAACTCCATTCTAACTCCCGTCATCGCAACAGCTCTGTTTTCATTCGCGGGGATCAGTGCGGTTATTGCCGTTGACCTTTCGACCTTCGGGATCGCGTTTCTCACGCTTGCATTATTCATAAGGATACCCGACGCCCCCAGCGCGGGCGAACAGAAAGAACGTGTGCTGTCTGCATCAAGGTCAGGATTGAACTGGCTGAAAGAGCATCCGCTGATTCTGAAGCTGATCCTTTTTCTGTCCTGCATAAACCTTGTCGCTTCTGCATATGATGCGGCACTTCCTGCAATGATACTCCCAAAACTTAACGGCGGTCAGACTGTACTCGGAATTGTCAACACCTGTGTTGGCGTAGCTACGCTTGTTGGCAGCGTATTGGTGACAGTTCTGCCTGCTCCGAAAAATCGCGTAAAGGCGATATGTGCGGCGCTGTTTATCTCAATGAGTACGGAAAACTTTCTGCTTGCCTTCGGAAAATCACCGATTATATGGTGTATCGGGGCAGTTTTCGGCTGGATTGTGATACCGTATATGAATGCAAATATGGATGTGATATTCCGCTGCGAGATACCGGCAGATATGCAGGGACGTGTCTATTCCTGCCGAAACAGTCTACAAATCTTCTCGATCCCCATAGGCTTTTTGCTGGGCTGCGTACTGACGGATAATGTGTTTGAGCCCTTTATGGAACGCCATGCCTCAGCACTTCTGAACGCGTTGTTTGGCCAAGGGAAAGGCTCTGGAGCGGCAATGCTGTTCTTTGTGATCGGCGTGGTCGGAGTGATGGTTTGCCTTGTGTTTTCAGCCCTGCTGAGCAAGCACAACTGGAGCGAACATAAATAATCTCGATTCATCAACAAACACAATCGAAAAAACACGCTGGCGGAGTAAAATCCATCAGCGTGTTTTTCGATCTATTCATCTGTGATTGCTTATATCCCGCTGCTTTCCGGGATCTCGATGTTTTGGGACAAGTTTCGCCACGCCGATTTTTACGCGTTGATCCAATTGTAATACCGCGCCTCGATCCCGCAGTCGGGGTTGGGATAGATTTTGCACAGCAGCGCCCGGAGCTGATAGGAGCCGAGATAGTGATCCCTCGGCTCGTCGGCCCGGGTGAGCAGGTTTATATTGGACTCCCGCCAGCCGTACTCCGGGGCCCCCGCCTCGGGATACCACCAGGCGAAGTCGCAGCTGACCACGTCGTCCGACCAGCCCTCCTCCACAGAGGCCTTTTGGGTGATCCTCCCCCGCTCGTTCTCGATCCAGACCCAGTCCCCGTTTCGGATGCCGTATGCTTCGGCGGTGGCGGGGCTCATATGCACCAGGGGGAAGGGCTTCTGCCGCCGCAGGGACTTGATCTGCCGGTTGTTGGAGACGAAAAAGGGCTGCTCCCGCCCGCCGGTGGTGAGAATCAGCGGATATTCCCCCGTCAGGTCGGGCCGGGACACCGGGGTCTCCGGCGGCTCGTGCCAGGAGGGCAGCGGGTCCACCCCCGCCTGCTCCATGGCGACGGATTTCAGCTCAAAGAGGCCAGAGGGAGTGTCAAAGCCCCGCTGCTTATATTTGTAATAGGTGCGCTCCGGCGCGACGAAGCCCCGCGCCCGGATCTCCTCCAGGGTCAGCTCCGCCAGCTCCGGGCGGCGGCGCACCATCTCGACGCGCTGGGCCTCCAGCATGGAGCGGTGGTCGGGATAACCAAAGTCCCACCCCGCCCGGCGGCACAACTCCAGGAAAAATTCCTCGTCCATCTTGCACTCCCCCACCTGGACGCACTTCTGCTGGGAGAGCAGCACCTGATCCCCGAACTCCGGCATGGCGAAGAGGCAGTCCACCTCCGGCCAGAGGGCGGCGGGCAGCACAAGGTCGGCCAGCTCCGCCGTGGGGTTCATAAAGATATCCATGTAGACGAAGAAGTCCAGCTCCTTCAGGCACTCATAGGTGTGCCGGGCGTCGGCAAAGGAGAGCAGGGTGTTGTTGGCGTGGGTGAACAGGGCGCGGATCTTGTAGGGCTTTCCCGTCTTGATGGCGTCCAGCATCAGGTAGGGGTGGCTCATGCCGTCCCGGGTCATGAAGGGATAGCCCCCGGTGATGCGCTTGTCCGCCGCCTCCTGCGTCACATTGGGGACGAAGGGCAGGCCCGCCGGGGCGATCTCCAGGCTCTCCACATAGCCGCCGGGCACGTCATAATTCCCGGTGAGGGCGGGGATCATACAGATGGCGCGGCAGGTGTCCATGGCGTTGACGCTCTGCTCAAAGGCGCAGCCCTGCTCCAGTCCCAGGGGCTTGGTCGTGCCGATCCACTCGGCAGCGGCGGCGATCTGCGCCTCGGGCAGGCCGGTGATTTGGGAAACCTTATCCAGCGGATAGTCCCGCACCCGCTCCCGCAGCTCGTCAAAGCCCCGGGTATAGCGGGCCACGAAGTCGTGGTCATAGAGATCGTGCTCGAACAGCAGGTTCAGGATGCCCAGGGCCAGGGCCCCGTCGGTGCCGGGACGGAGGCGCAGCCAGATATCCGCCTTTTGGGCCAATTCCGTGGGCCTGGGATCGACGACCAGAATGGGAATCCCCTCCCGCACCGCGTCCTGGATGAACCATTGCAGCTCTCCGTCCGCGCCGCTGACGGCGGGGTTCGCCCCCCAGACCAGGATGCCCCCGGGACGGGTCGGGCCGAAGTAATCCACACCGCAGAACAGCCCGGAGGTCATGGCCGCCGCGTTCCGGCGGGGGCCGAGGCAGATCAGGCCGCCGGCGGTGGT
>JAFVAS010000288.1 GCA_017480395.1 Oscillospiraceae bacterium
CAGCCCGGAGTTCGGGCAGGTCATGGACACCCCGAATGAGAGCGAGGTGGCGGCGATCCTCCGGCTGCGCAGCGGGGTCAGCGGCACCTTCCACCTCAACTCGGACAGCATTCTGCAGGATCAGGCCTCCTTCCTCATCTACGGCACGGAGGGAATCCTCTCCCTGCCCTGCCCCAACGGGTTCGGGGGAGAGGTGGCGCTGCTGCGGGGCGACCCGGACTACTGGCAGCCCGCCCGGCGCGTCGTGCTCTCCGGCGGCTCCGGCTTTACCGACGACGCCCGGGGCATCGGCCCGGCGGAGCTGGCCCTGGCCCTGCGGGAGGACAGACCCTGCCGCACGGACTGCGCCCTGGGATGCCATGTGCTGGAGGTGCTGGACGGCATGCTGCGCAGCGGGGAGACGGGGGAGGCGGTGGAAATCGCCTCCACCTGTGACCGCCCGGCGGCGCTGACGCCGGAGGAGGCGGCGGCGCTGATCCGGCCTCTCTGACGGGAAGGAAAAAGAATCGGCGCGAAAAATTGGAAAAAGAATTGCAAATTTTTCGGGAATACGTTATACTTATATCGCAAAATTCATAACCCTGTTTTCTCATGAGGTGACGCATGGCAGCAATCAAGGATGTTGCGCGTCTGGCGGGATTTTCCCCGGCGGCCGTCTCCAAATACCTAAAAAATCCGGACAGCGTCCGCCCCACCACCCGGGAGCGGATCGAGGCGGCGATTGCCGAGCTGAACTATGTCCCGTCCGCGGCGGCGAGAGCGCTGCGCACCGGCAAGTCCAATGTCTATCTGCTGATGATCTCCCATCTGCGCAACCCGGAGTTCGTCGAGGAATTCCAGGCCCTGAACGACGAGGCCAACCGCCGGGGATTCAGCCTGCTGGTGCAGCCGGCCCGGCTTGAGGAAAACGAGTGGAATGAGAACGTGGACTTCTACGGTCCCGCCGTGCAGCAGGTGGACGGCGTCATCGTCATGATCGCCAAGGCGGAGGGCGTGCTGGAGCAGATGCAGCGGATGAGCAAGAACCTGCCCGTGGTCGCCTACGGCTGGCCCTACGCCTGCCCCGGGGTGGACACGGTGGTCAAGGACATGGAGGACGGGGTGCGCAAGCTCACGGAGCACCTGCTGGAGCAGGGCCACACCCGTGTCGCCTATGTCAGCGACCATCACGAGCGCATGCTGCCCACCAAGGACAAGATGGACGGCTACCGGTCGGCCCTGCGCGCCGCCGGGCTCCGGGTGGATCCCGAGCTGTTCCAGGTCACGGTGTCCAGCTCCGACGGCGGCTATCGGGCGGCGGAACAGCTGATGACCCTGCCGGAGCCGCCGACGGCCATTGTCTGCGGCAACGACGTGGTGGCGGTGGGCGTGCTGAAATACGCCAAGGAGCACGACATCCCCGTGCCGGAGCGGCTGGCCATCACCGGCCAGGACAACACCTACCTGGCCAGCATGTCCAGCCCCGGAATCACCTCCACCGACGCGCCCGACGAGATCATGGCCGTCAGCGCCTTTGACATGCTGGCGGAGCGGAGGAAGGATCTGTCCCAGCCGCCCCATTGCGTGGTCTACCACACACAGCTGATCAAGCGGGAATCCTCCCTGCATGCGATTGCCCACGAATAACGGTGCCTCCCGAACCCGCGTCGTTCGGGAGGCTTTTTTCAGACAAAACGGAAATCGATACACGAAGCGCGAAGGAGGAACGGAAATGAGGAAAATCGCAGTCAATCCCTATCTCCCGGCCTGGGAGTTTGTCCCGGACGGGGAGCCCCACGTCTTTGGGGATCGCATCTATGTATACGGCAGCCACGACGAGGACGGCGGCGACGAGTTCTGCCTGGGGGACTATGTGGGGTGGAGCGCCCCGGTGGACGACCCCGGCGACTGGCGCTATGAGGGGGTCATCTACCGCAAGGATCAGGACCCGCGCCAGGGGACGGGAACGGTGTTCGAGCCGCCCAACCGGAGGGGCCTGCCCCACCTGATGTTTGCCCCGGACTGCTGCCAGGGGCCGGACGGGCGGTACTATCTGTACTATACGCTGGACTTCTCCAACACCGTGGCCGTCGCCGTCTGCGACACCCCGGCGGGGCAGTTTGAATTTCTGGGCATCGTCTCCCTGCCCGACGGCACCCGGGACAACGACATCCAGTGGTTTGACCCCGCCGTGCTGGCCGAGGAGTCGGGGGTCTACCTGTATGTGGGCAGCGCCCCGGTGGAGCACTTTCCCGGCATGCCCGACGAGCCGCTGCCCGGGGGCGTGATGGTGCGCCTCGCCGACGATATGCTTACCATCGTCTCCGAGCCCGTCTGCGTCGCCAACGGGGTGGAGACGGCGAAGGGCACCGACTTTGAGGCCCACCCCTTTTTCGAGGCCTCCAGCATCCGCCACTTCGGGGACTGGTATTACTTCGTCTACTCCAGCCTCCAGGGCCATGAGCTGTGCTATGCTATGTCCAGACGCCCGGAGGGGCCCTTTGCATACAAGGGTGTGCTGGTCTCCAACGGCGATCTGGGGGTGAAGGGCAACACCCAGCCCCGATACTACCTCGGCAACAACCACGGCGGAATTGAGAAAATCGGGGAGAAGTATTATATCTTCTGGCACCGCCACACCCACGGGGGACAGTTCAGCCGTCAGGGCTGCGCCGACGAGCTGACCATGAACCCGGACGGCACCTTCGACCAGGCGGAGATCACCAGCTGCGGCCTGAACGGCGGGCCCCTTCCGGCCCGGGGGAACCGGTATCGGGCCAGCATCGCCTGCCACCTGCAGGGGCCGGACAGAGCCGCCATGGCGGAGATGCTGCCCCTGCTGCCCGACAACACGCCGGAGCGCACGATCCCCTATGTGGACGGCTGTGCCGAGGCGGGACAGCCGGAGGGCTACCGCTCCTGGCTGGCCAATCTGCGCCCCGGCGCGGTGTTCGGGTTCAAATATCTGGCCTTTGACGGCGGCTGTACCCGCCTTGCCGTCACCCTGCGGGGGAGGGGGCACCTGGCGCTGCGGCTGGACGACCCGGAGGGGCCGGTGCTGGCGGAGCTTGCCCTCGACGCCCCGGAGTGGACGCAGGCGGAGGGCGGCATCCCGGCGGTCACCGGGACCCACGCGGTCTATTTCACCGTCTCCGGCGGTGAGGCGGATCGGCTGGACTGCGCGGATCTCCGCTTCTCCTGAGGGAAGCATAAAACAGAACAGAACAGACAACAGACGGCGTTGGCATTCCACGCCGTCTGTTTGCGCGCACGGGGAAATTTTGCCCCGGAATCGCCCGCCCGAGCGGGGCGTTGGTGCCGCGTGAATGGGGCTGTGCTATCTTATGGAAAAGCTATACCCATCTGCCGGAAAGGCAGGCACCACGAGAGGAAACCCCTCTGTCCCGGGGCCGCTCGGGCGCCTGTGCGTCGGAACGGCTCCATACTGCGGACAGAGAAAAAAGAAAGGAAGGAAGAACACCATGAAAAAAATGAAACGCTGCCTGATTCTCCTGATGGCCCTTGCGATGGCATTTGCCCTCGCCGCCTGCGGGAACAACGCCGACACCACATCCCCGGAGGGGTCCGCCCTGGCGGATGGCTCCGCCCCGGCCGATCCGGGGCAGGAGGCCACCCCGACGGAGGAGGCCTGGACGCCCGAGGAGAACATCACCCTCATCGTATCCTATAAGGCGGGCTCGGGAACCGACAACACCGCCCGGGTGCTGGCGGCCTATGCGGAGAAGTACCTCGGCAAGCCGGTCATCATTGAGAATCTGGAGGGCGGCTCCGGCTCCATCGGCTGGACGGCGCTCGCCCAGGCCGAGCCGGACGGGTACACCCTGGGCTTCCTCAACCTGCCCAACTTCAACGCCACCATTGTGGAGGGTCTGGCCTCCTATACGGTGGACAGCTTTGCCCCGATCTGCAACCATGTGACGGAGACCTCGGTCATCCTGGTCAAGGCGGATTCTCCCTTCGAGACGATCGGGGATCTGGTGAAGTACGGCCAGGAGCACCCCGGTGAGCTGAAGGCATCCACCAACGGCAGCCGCGCCTCCAACCACATCGGCGCGCAGGTTCTGGCCAACTCCGCCGGATTTGAGTACACGGATATCCCCTACGGCGGCACCGCAGACCAGCTGCTGGCCCTCCGCCAGGGGGAGGTGGACTTCTCGGTGGCCAAGGAGGCGGACTTTGCCTCCTTCGCCTCGGAGGTCAAGGTGCTGGCGGTTTACAGCACCGAGCGCCTGGCCGGATACCCGGATGTCCCCACCATGGGCGAGCTGGGATACTACGACCAGTGGCTGGGCTCGTCCCGCTGCATCGTCGCGCCCGCCGGAACGCCGGACAACGTGCTGGCATTCTACGAGCAGGCCTTCCAGGCGCTGATGGAGGACCCCGACTACCTGCAGGCGGCGGAATCCGCCGGTATGTTTACCGACTATATGAATCGGGAGGAGACCGGCGCGCTGATCCAGCAGCAGCAGGCCTTCACCGAGAGTCTGGAGAGCGTCTGGTAACAGGAACCCACCCTCTGCGGGGGCGGCCAATGGCCGCTCCCGCAGGTTGATCCATACTGCAAAAAAGAGGGAGCTATGAAAAAAACAGACATTGGCGTCGTCGCCTTTATGTATGCAGTCTGCGCCTTCTTTTTCATCGCGTCCAGATCGATGAAAAAAGAGGCCCAGATTTACCCTGTGTGTATCATCATCCTGCTGTTCCTGCTCACAACGGGCTATGTGGTCAAGATGCTGCTGGACGCAAAAAGGCAGGGCGTGACCAGCGGCCTGGGGGAGATCTTTGCCGGATTCCAGGCAAAGCAGTTCTTTGTCATTCTGGGGCTGCTGATCGTGTATCTGGCGGGCATCTACTTTGTGGGCTTCTATCTCTCCACGGTGGTGCTGATGCTGGCAAGCCTGCTCTTTCTGCGGGTGCCCCTGTGGCAGATCCTGATTTCGGTTGTTGTCGTCCTGGGCCTGGTGTACGGCGCGTTCGTGCTGTTCCTGAACGTCAGCTTGCCGGTCGGCCTGCTGTTCAAGTAAAGAGAGGTGCAGATTTATGTTGGAAACGCTGTCTTACATGGGCCAGGGCTTCTTGAACGCGCTGACTCCGCTCACCCTGCTGCTGATGGCCGGGGGCACGGCAATCGGCATTCTGATCGGCTGTCTGCCCGGCCTGTCCGCCGCCATGGGCGTCGCGCTGCTGCTGCCCATGACCTTTACCATGTCCCCGGAGAGCGGGCTGATCGTGCTGGGCGCCATCTACTGCGGCGCCATCTTCGGCGGCTCGATTTCCGCCATCCTGATTCACACCCCCGGCACCCCGGCCTCCGCCGCCACCGCCATTGAGGGCTACCAGCTCACCCTTCAGGGCAAGGCGGGAAAGGCCCTGGCGGTGGCCTGCTTCTCCTCCTTCTGCGGGGGACTTCTCTCCTGCATCTCGCTGTACTTCTTTGCGCCGCTGCTGGCCCAGCTGGCCATGAAGTTCGGCTCCCCGGAATACTTCTGGCTGTCCATCTTCGGGCTGACCATCATTGCGGGCGTCGCGTCCAAGTCGCTGCTCAAGGGCCTGATCTCCGGCGCCCTCGGCCTGCTGCTGTCCACCATCGGGATGGACCCCATCGAGGGTGCCCAGCGGTTCATGTTCGGCCAGGCGTCCCTGTATGAGGGCATCAACACCACCTGCGCGCTGATCGGCCTGTTCTCCATGTCCCAGGTGCTGATCCTGGCGGAGAAGAAGATCAGGCAGCGGGCGAAGGCCAATAAGTTCCACGACAGGATCGCCCTCAGCGGCAAGGAGATCCGGCGGATCACGCCCACGATCCTCCGATCCTGGATCATCGGGAATCTGGTGGGCATCCTCCCCGGGGCCGGGGCCTCGATTGCCTGCTTCCTGGGCTACAATACCTCCCGGCAGTTCTCCAAGCACAAGGAGGAGTTCGGCAAGGGGTCCATCGAGGGCGTTGCGGGCTCCGAGGCGGCGAATAATGCCGTCACCGGCGGCTCCCTGATCCCCATGCTGACCCTGGGCATCCCCGGCGAGTCCGTCACGGCGGTGCTGATGGGCGGACTGATCATCCAGGGGCTCCAGCCCGGGCCGGAGCTGTTCACCCGCTACGCGCCGATGACCTACACCTTCTTCGCCGGCTTTGTCCTCACCCAGTTCCTCATGCTGGGCATCGGCCTGCTGGGGTGCCGGGGCTTTGCCCAGATCGCCCGGCTCTCCGACGCCATTCTGATCCCCAGCGTGGCGGTGCTGTGCGTGGTCGGCTCCTTCGCCATTCACAAGAATTTTGTGGATGTCGTCATCATGATGGTCTTTGGCATTCTGGGCTATCTGGTTCGGAAATTCGACCTGAACCCCGCCGCCATCGTGCTGGCGCTGATCCTGGGGCCCATCGGCGAGAAGGGGCTGCGGCGATCCCTCCTGCTCTCGGGGGGCAATCCCGCGATCCTGTTCTCCACGCCGGTCTGCTGGGTGCTCATCGCCCTGTGTGTGTTTGGGGTGTGCTCCCCGATCCTGATGAACCGGATGGAGCGAAAGGTCATGGCCGCCTCCGGCGGCGACGCCTCTGAGGAGGACACACTCCCGCCCCGCACATCGGAATAATCGCAAACAAAACGAAGCAGGGTACGGCTTTTTGCCGTACCCTGCTTTTCTGTGCTTTGCCGCGTCAGCGGATGGCCTGGTTGTTGCCGGAGAGGACTTCGGGATTCTCCCGGACAAACCGGTCAATCTCCGAGGCGTGGATGCTGTGGGGGGTGCGCATGGTCAGCTCATACTGCAGAAGGCCCGCCCCCGTCCGCTTCACGCTGCTCTCCTGAATCTGCGCGTCCCAGCTTTGCAAAAAGGGCCGCAGGAGCAGGTAGAGGTCGGCGGTGTCGCGGACGGTGAAGGTCAGGATGTTGATGGTGAAGGAATCCGCCCCGATGGTGAAGCGGTGCATCGCAAACTGGAGCAGCACGAGAATCAATGTGGTGAAAAGGCCGAGAATGTACATCCCGGAGCCGATGGCCAGGCCGATCCCCGCGGTGGCCCAGACCCCGGCGGCGGTGGTCAGGCCCTTCACCGTGCTCCCGGTTTTGAAGATGACCCCGGCCCCCAGGACGCTGATGCCGCTGACCACCTGCGCGGCCACACGGGCGGGGTCTGCGCCCCGGGTGCCGCTGAAGGAGGCCCCGTCGGGAAGGGTGAGATCCGCAAAGCCGTATTTGGACACGAGCATGAGCAGCGCCGCCGCGCAGCAGACGATGATATG
>JAFVAS010000289.1 GCA_017480395.1 Oscillospiraceae bacterium
ATGCCCATGTAATCCACGATCACGCCGTAGCGCTGTTTCGCGGTCTCATCTTTCGCATTGAAGGCGATGACCTTGGGCAGGTACATGGCGTTGGCCGCGCCGTGGATGATGTGCGCGCCGTAATCCGCGAAGGCAGCGCCGGTCTTGTGCGCCATGGAGTGCACGATGCCCAGCAGCGCGTTGGAGAAGGCCATGCCGGCCAGACACTGCGCGTTGTGCATGCGGTCGCGGGCGGCCATGTCGCCGTTGTAGGAATCGACCAGGTCAGCCTGGATCATCTCGATGGCGTGGATGGCCAGCGGATCGGTGTAGTCGCAGTTGGCGGTGGAGACATAGGCCTCGATGGCGTGGGTAATGGCGTCCATGCCGGTGTGGGCGACCAGCTTCTTGGGCATGGTCTCGGCCAGGTCGGGATCGACGATGGCCACGTCCGGGGTGATCTCAAAGTCGGCGATGGGATACTTGATGCCCTTGGAGTAGTCGGTGATGATGGAGAAGGCGGTCACCTCGGTGGCGGTGCCGGAGGTGGAGGGGATGGCGCAGAAGTGGGCCTTGGTGCGCAGCTTGGGCAGGCCGAACACCTTGCACATGTCCTCAAAGGTGGTCTCGGGATACTCGTACTTGATCCACATGGCCTTGGCGGCGTCGATGGGGGAGCCGCCGCCCATGGCGATGATCCAGTCGGGCTGGAATTCCTGCATTTTCTCGGCGCCCTTCATAACGGTCTCCACCGAGGGATCGGGCTCGATGCCCTCGATCAGCTCGACCTCCATGCCGGCCTCCTTCAGATAGGCCGCCGCCTTGTCCACAAAGCCGAAGCGCTTCATGGAGCCGCCGCCCACGCAGATGATGGCCCGCTTGCCGTCCAGGGTCTTCAGGGCCTCCAGAGCGCCCTTGCCGTGATAGAGGTCTCTGGGAAGTGTGAATCTTGCCATGTTCATTTTCCTCCTGTGTTGTCGGTTTTGGCGCGTTGTGCGCCTTTTTTCCTTGCAAGCGCATTCTAGCACAGGGGGATCGGCGGCGGAATTGCCAAAAAGGCATATCGGTATTGTATCTATCGATATACCCTGGTTCGAAATGGCGGACGGGGGGAAGGGGGATCAGAGATAGTCCCCCTTGACCTGGTTCAGCTGGGCGATAAACTGCCGGTCCAGCTCCGTGAGATGATAGCTGCTGCGGTAGATCATCACGTCCTGATAGACCCGGTCGTTGTCCGCGCAGGGCCGCTGCACCAGGTCGAACCGGGCCAGGAGCTGGTCGGGAATGGGGGACACCCACATAAAGGTGTCGTGGTTGGAGGTCAGCAGGTCGAACTGCCCGGCCCGCTCGTAGACGTAGATGCGCCGGTTCACGTCGGGGGTCAGCTCCGATTTCCGCACCTCGGAGAAGGGCAGCAGCGGCACATAGGGGTCGGCGTGGGCGATCTCGATGAGGCCGCGCAGGTCGGAGCGGCGGATCTCCTCCCGCTGGGCGAGGGCGCTGTCCCGGTGCATGATCAGCATATAGCGGAACTGGGTCACCAGCTCGCCCACCAGGCCCCGGGCCTCCAGCATGCTCTGGAAGTAGTGGTCGTACTCCTGGGCGTAACGGATGATGCCCAGCCGGAAATCGGCGTTCAGGATGTTGTCGATGGCCCGCAGGGCGTTGGTCTCCTTGTAGAACAGCTCCGCCGGCACGTCGCTGAGGGTGCGGGAAAACCGGGCGAAGGCCTCCGAGATATAGCTGGCCCGGGGGACGGAGATGGAGAACCGCTGGGTCACGGCGGCGCCGCGGCCATAGCGGGTCTCCAGGTCGTCCATCTGCTTCAGGATCTCCCGGGCAGAGGAGAGAAACGCCTCCCCCTCCGGGGTGGGGAACATGCCCTTGGCGGAGCGGTCAAAGATGGCGAAGCCCAGGGAGGACTCCAGCTCCTTGATGGCCCGGCTCAGGTTGGGCTGGCCCACATACAGGGTCTCCGACGCCTTGTTGATGGAGCCGACGTCGGCGATCTCCACGGCGTATCTGAGGTGCAGCATGTTGATCGACATGGGATACACACCCTTTCTTCACAGGGCCAGAACGACGAACTGGTAGCCGGGCATATGGAGGATGCCGCCATCGCAGTCGAACTGGGCCAGATTGTTGAGGAGCACCTGCCGCACCGGCGCGGGCAGGGGGACGTCCTGGGCCTCGGGCTGGAAGTTGCCGATGACCAGCAGCTTCTGCGCCGTCCCCCGGAAGTAGGCCATCAGGTTGTGCTGCCGGGGCAGATAGGGGATGGTCTCGCCGTAGACCACCGTCTCCGCCCAGGCGGGATCGCGGCGCAGGGCGATGAGCCGCTGGTAAAAGCGGAGCACGGAATCCTCCCGCCCCTGCTGCTCGGCGACGTTGATCCGGGTGTAATTCGGGTTCAGGCGCATCCAGGGGGTGCCGGAGGTGAAGCCTGCGCCGGCTCCGCCGTCCCATTGCATGGGGGAGCGGGCGTTGTCCCGGGACATGCGGGCGACGGCGGCGAGGGCCTCCGCCTCGCTCAGTCCGGCCTGGAGGGCCACCTGGTACTCGTCCAGGGTGTTGATGTCGTCCACCTGGTCAATGCTGGAGAAGGGAAGATTCTCCATGCCGATCTCCTGGCCCTGATAGAGGAAGGGGAGTCCCCGCAGCATGAAGTTGAGGCCGCCCAGCAGCGTTTTGGCCGCCTCGCTGTGCTCCCCCTCGGGCAGGAAGTGGGAGACGCCCCGGGGCTCATCGTGATTTTCGATGATGTTGGAGAGCATCCCCGCCGGAAGGGCCCGCGCCTGGGCGCGGAAGGCGGCGGCCTTGTACTCCTCCGGGGTGGGCTTGGTGCAGGCGTACCAACCCCGGGGATCGTCGCCGATCAGCTTTTCGGCGAAGTCGAACATGGTGGAGAAGCAGCCGTCGTCCCCGATGAACTGGGGCAGCTCCTCCGGCTTCTCGTTGAACACCTCCCCCACGGTGAAGGCGTCGTATTTGCGAAAGGTCTCCCGGGCCATCTCATCCAGGAAGATGCCCACGCCCTTGGCCTGCTCCAGCATGCGCTGGACGGAGCACAGGCCGTCGTCCCGGTCGGCGGGGAAATCCCGGTAGGGGATCAGCTTCTTGATATTGATGATGGCGTCGATGCGGAAGCCGCCCAGCCCCTTTTCCAGCCACCAGTTGATCATTTTGTAGAGCTCCTGCCGCAGCGCAGGATTCTCCCAGTTCAGGTCGGGCTGCTTGCGGTGGAAGAGGTGGAGGTAGACCTTGTCCGGGTGGCCGGGCAGGGGCGACCAGACCGGCCCGCCGAAGTAGCCCCGCCAGTTGCAGGGCAGCTTCTCCCCCTCGTGCCAGTCCCGGATGTAGAAATACCGGCCGTATTCCCCCTCCGGGTCGGCGCAGGCCTTCTGAAACCACGCGTGCTCATCGGAGCAATGGTTGATGACCAGATCCATGACGATAGAGATGCCCCGCTTTTTGGCCTCGGCGATCAGCTCGTCCATGTCGGCCATGGTGCCGAACCGGGGGTCGATGCTGTAATAGTCGGAGATGTCGTAGCCCTGATCCGCCAGGGGGGAGCGATAGACCGGGGAGAGCCAGACGATCTCGATCCCCAGCGCCTGGAGGTAGTCCAGCTTTGAGATGACGCCCCGCAGGTCGCCGATGCCGTCCCCATTGGAGTCACAGAAGCTCTTGGGATAGATCTGATAGGCGGTCTTGCCGTGCCACCATTTACGAATCATAAAAAAATCCTCCTGGGTCGGAAAAAATTCGTTGTTGCGAAATAAAAAACGTGATATTGTGAATCAGCAACATCTTACAAGAATTGCCCGCCGCCCGCAAGCCGGAAGAGTGTACGAAATGTACGGCAGCACCCCGGGCGGGAATTGGGCGATTTTTCTGAGGAAAAAAGGAGGATTTCCCATGAAACGTGCGTGGTGGAAGGAGAGCGTGGTCTACCAGGTCTACCCCCGCTCCTTCTGTGACTCCAATGGGGACGGCGTCGGCGACCTGAACGGCATCCGCGCCAGGCTGGATCACATCCGGGAGCTGGGGGCCAACGTGATCTGGCTCAGCCCGGTCTACCAGTCCCCGAACGACGACAACGGCTATGACATCTCCGACTACCGGGCCATCATGACGGAGTTCGGCACCATGGAGGACTTTGACGCCCTGCTGGCGGCGGCCCACGAGCGGGGGCTGAAGATCGTCATGGATCTGGTGGTCAACCACTGCTCTGACGAGCACGCCTGGTTCGTGGAGAGCCGCTCCAGCCGGGACAACCCCAAGCGGGACTGGTTCATCTGGCGCGAGGGGCGGGACGGAAAGGAGCCCAACAACTGGGGCAGCGACTACTCCGGCTCCGCCTGGCAATGGGACGAGGGGACGGGGATGTATTCCCTGCACTGCTTCTCCCCCAAGCA
>JAFVAS010000290.1 GCA_017480395.1 Oscillospiraceae bacterium
CGCAGAGCTGGAACACCGCGCTGCTGGAGGAGATCGGCTACTATGTGACCGCCGATGACCGGTATTCCGCCCGATGGACCTTCAGCGACGCGGAAAAGCTGGGCAAAGAGGGCGTTTCCGCCGGGGAGCTCTATCGGTTCGACGGCGGGAAGACCCTGGCGCTGCCGGTCTATGCCTCCAACAAGAGCACCTTCCAACTCCTGCCCGGCGATCAGGCCAACTCCTATCAGTCTCCGATCGACCTCGGACAGAAGTTCACCAACCTGGGCGCCCTCTCCACCTGGGAGAAGGCGTCCGGTGATGGCGCGTATCATCGGAATCCCGACAAAGAGAGCACGGCCCAGTACGCCGTCTCCAAGGAGGTCTCCATCGAGAAGAAGGAGGCGGCCCTGGGGATTGCGGCCTCGGCGCAGACGGCCTTTAACCACGCCTCGGTGATGGAGTACTATGCCAGGGCGGAGAATACCGGCAATGTGGGCTTTGGGACGCTGCCCGTGACGGATACCCTCACCGGCTCCCAGGCGCTCCTGGCCCCGGTGGCGGAGAACCGGGGAAATTCCGGCCTTTCCGGGTGCGACAAGGTGACGGTCAATGGGACGGAGTACTACGTCCTCACCGAGGGAACCTACCAAAACGTCTATCTGGGCACGATCCGCAGCAATGGCTCCGCGGAGGGCACCCTTTGCCTCGCCGACGAGATCGCCGTGACAAAAACGCTGACCGACATCACCTCGGGCACCATCGAGTATATGGAGGGCCTGACCGGGCAGAAGATCCGCTACACCTCCCAGGTGTCCTGGTATCTGGACGCGCTGCCGGCGGGGCAGAGCCGCACCATCGTCTATGACACCATCGGCGTAGAGGTGACGAGCACGGGGAAGGCGCTGCGCAATTACTCCTATGACAACACCGTCTATCTCAATGGTCTGCTGGGGACGGAGGGGAATGACCGCCTCTATGCGAAGATCAGCGACCCCAGCCACGGCCACGGCTCCTCCTATGGCATCGACAAGTCGATTGTGGAGACCCTCGGGCGGCTCTACAGCCTGGACGACAAGACGCGCAACGACCACACGGACGAGGTGCTGGATGCGGATGACTACAGCCGGATCACCGCCCGGGACAACTCCGTCCTCTACAAGATCGTTCTGAGCTACGATCCCCCGGAGGAGGGGATGAGTATCACCTTCCAGGGGGATGAGATCTACGACTGCCTCCCGAAGACCTATGGTCAGTTCACCTGGGGCAAGGGCACAAAGGCGCAGGTCGGCACAAAGGGCAACGTCTATGTGGAGACCCGGAGGGAGGGAGAGGTGACCACCAGCGCCGGGTTTGACGAAGCCTGGTCTGTCTCCGCCCGAAAGCCCGGGGACACGGTGGACAGCCCGGAGAATCAGTTCCTCCGCTGGGACTCCGACGCCACGATTACGCTGAAGGGCAAGTCCAGCCTCGTCCTCTATGTGACCCTCACCTTTGCGGACAGCGCCACCTGGGAGGCATACTGCAAGGCCGCCGCCGGGCGGGAGCTGATCAACACGGTCTATGTGTGCGAAAAGCCCGCCTCGGTGACCCACGACCTGGTGTATGAGAATCAGGCCTATCTGCAAAAGGGCGTGAACTACGTCTACGACCTGGCGGACACCGGCAGCCGGACGTATTTTGCCAATGGCGACTACGCCTATGTGGAGTATTACACGGTCATCTACAACGGCGGCTACTCCAAGCTGTATCTCGCCGACCTGGTGGATGAGCTGCCCCAGGGCTTCACCTTCCACAGCGTGAACGCCGGGGCCAACGCCTACGCCGCCACCAACGGTGCCCGATCCACCACCGCAACCACCTACAGCGGCACCGGCTCCGGCGCCCCGGCGGTCATTCAGGACAGCGGCATGACGGGGGGAAAGGTGACCTATAAGGCGGCCTACGTCACGGCGGACGAGAGCGCGGACGGAAGGGTCACCTTCCACCTCCAGGGCAACCGCTCCAACGCCAGCTTTGTGTCCTATGACCCGGTGGTGGCGGAGGAGCGCGGGGAGGAGAACGCCTGGTATCTCTCCCGGGGAGAGGCCATCGCCTTCACCTACACCCTGAAGGTTGACCGGGATTCGAGCAAGACCGGCAGCGTCGCCCACAACCGCATTCATATGAGCTTCAACGATCCCTTCGGGGCCGGCATCAGCCGGTATGAGTTCCCCGATGGGGAGGGGAACGGCGTGGCCGGTGTGACCCGCTCCGGCATCGAGGGGAATGACGGCGCGTGCTATGACTACGACGGCAAGCGCGGCCTGATGTCCTGGGTGGATTTGGAGTGCGGCGAGATCATCCCCGGCGTTGTCAAGAGCGTCCTGTCCTACAGCACCGCCACCACCACGGAGCCCATCTCCAGCGGCGGAACGGTCAGCGGCGGCGTCAGCGCCCTGAACTGGCAGGTGGAGGCCAAGAACCAGGGCAGCCAGGAGATCACCGGCTACACCGTGTCCGACACCATGGAGCTGCCCTTCCACCCCTTCGGCAAGGTGGGATACGCGATCTATGACAGCAGGCATGTCCTGCGCACCGCCGTCTACTCCAATCCCAGCACTCCGGCCTCGGCGCTCTTCGACATCACCCATGTGAGCGACACCGAGGTGACGCTCCTTGACCTGACCGGCACGGAGCACAAGGCGCAGTACGGCGGAGGCCCGGTTCAGATCACCCTCCACTATGTGCAGTACAGCTATGGCAGCGGCGGGACGACCCAGATCGAGAATCAGGTGGTCGAGGTCTCCTTTGAAAAGCACTATGACGACGCGACCAACACCAGCGGCACGGTGACCATGAACCTCTACTTCCCGCCCTGGAGCGTGGTCGGGGGAGAGGAGATGCCCTCGGTCATGGGCATTGTGCCCACGGGGGAGGGCGTCCTGACGGTCTCCACCCGGGCGATTGGCGGCACGGCCAACCGGGAGTACGTCAACCGGGGCAGCCTGATCCCGAACGCCGCCTTCCAGAAGGCCGGAGATGGCCGGAACCTGGGCACGATGGTGCGTGACTCCGCCAGCGTAGTCATCAACGGCAGCGGCAAGACCTCCGCCATGAAGCAGGTCGTGGAGCATCAGGGACACACGGACAACACGGCCACCAGCGATCCCGGGCCGGCGGAGCGCGATTCCATCACGCTGCACGACCCCTCCAACGACTTCACCTATACCCTCCAGGTGAAAAACACCACGGGCAGCGCCATGGAGCGCCTGGTCATCACGGACAATCTGCCCGAGGTGGGCGACCACTACACCATTCAGAGCGGTGTGGGCCGCCTGAGCGCCTTCCGGGTTCTGTTTGCGGAGGACCCGGAGGTCACGGTTCTGGTCAATGGCACGAAGATCACGGGATACACCGTTCAGTACAGCCCCAAGACCACCTTCCAGGAGGGCGACCTGTCCGGCGTGGAATCCGCGCTCTGGGGGGATTCTGCCTCCGATGCCCGCTCCATTCGGGTGGTTATCAATCAGAGCATCGCCAACGACGCGGTGGTGCAGGTCGTCTTCCGCGCCAGGGTGGACGGAACCCGGACGGAGACGACGGCCCTTGCCTCGGACAAATCCACGGTTCAACTGCTGACCACGTCGGACATTGAACGTATGCAGGGCCTGCAGGCCAACAACACCTTCTCCTACTGGTACAGGACGAGCGCGGTGGAGCTGAGCGCCGGAACGGACATGGTCGGGGTGAAGCTGCCCTATTTCCCGAAGCTGACCAAGCAGGTGCGGAACATGGCCGGAGAGCCGGACACCGGAACCGACGCGGTGTTCCACTTCGTGATCTATCCCGGGACAAAGCAGAGCGCGATTCCCGACGCGGCGAAGGCCTTTGACGGACTGGACGCCGGGGAGATGAAGCTGGTGACGGCGGACGAAGCCACCTATCTTCTGGTCTCCGTCGCGGCCAACCAGCCGTCCCCCTTCCTGTACGGGTACGAATTCTGGAAGGACGGGACGACCTACACCATAGAGGAGATCCTCCCCGCGGGCAGCAGCCGCTATCAGCCGCTGACCTGGAGCGCCCGGAACGCCGAGGGCGCGGAGCTGGGGAGCGGGTACGCCACCTTCACCTATCAGAGCGATCAGGTGCAGGAATTCACGGCCCAAAACCAGGATTTGGAGTGGGAGTTTGCCATCACCAAGGTCAGCGAAGCCGACCAGAGCGTCAAGCTGCCCGGCGCATGGTTCGCCCTGTACAGCCTGGAGAAGCCGTCGGAGATTTGGTTCGGCGACACAAAAGCGACGGCGGCTGATGACGGACAGACCTACGCGGCCAAGGTGGGCTCCGCCGCGCTGAGCGCCCCGGCGACCTATGTAGACGTGAACAGCCGAACCTGGTATCTCATCGGTGCCCGGGCCACGGACGACGGCGGCGTGGCGGTCTTCACCGGCCTGACGGAGCCGCTGTATCGGTATCTGGAGATCAAGGCCCCCGACGGGTACAACCTGCCGTCTGCGGGCTATGAGACGGTGAGCGCCATTTCGGAGGGAACCGTCAACACGCGGGCGCAGGTGACCATCACCAATGAGCCCGGCTACGAGCTTCCCGCCTCCGGCGGCGTCGGCACGACGGCCCTGTATGCCATCGGCGGTCTTCTGACTGCCGGGGCGGGCGCGGCGCTGCTGCTGCGCAGGAGAAAGCGGGCCTGACCCAAAAACCAACAAAAAGACCGCATCGACGTCAAGTCGGTGCGGTTTTTTGCGCCTGTGCGGCGCAAGATTTCATTCGTTTTTGACGGAACCTTTGACGCTATTTTCGCTATGCTGATAAGGAAGAGGAAAAGGGTGAGGAATAATTATGATTACAAACTATTTGTATTCCTGGGAAAATGAAGAAATTCTGCACTTTTTTATTGACGTTTGCGCGTTGTCATTTTAGAATATAGATGGTGGAATAGATGCAAATTCAGTATCCTGTGCGTCAAGGATTTTGACGGCGCGGCGCACCGGGAGAAGCGCCCGCATAGACTGCCGCCGGATCAATAAAATGTTTTGACGGCGAAATTACGCTGGATCAGCAGGGAAAGGGATTGTAGTGAAAAAGCTTCTGAATACAATTCAATATTTGCTGAAAAAGCGTGTGTGGCGGAATGTGATGATCACCTTGGCCTGCGTCGTGGTCTTTGTCACGACGTATGCCCTGATCCTTCCTGCCACCACCATCGACGAGGAGACCGCCCTGGCCGAGCCCGGCATCGTGCTGGGTTCGGAGACCGCCGTGGCGGAGTCTGACGTGGACGCGCTTGCCTCCGGGGAGCCGGAGGCGGAGCCTGCCCAGCTGGCCGAGGAGCCCGCACCCGACGCCGAGCCGGAGCCTGTGACGGTGACCTATCCCGCCGTGCAGTTCGACAACGCCGGGGACAGAAGCGCCCCGGTGCAGGTGCATGTGGACGCGCCGGAGGGGGCCTTCCCCGAGGGCACCACCATGATTGTCCAGCCCGTGGAGGATCGGGCGGTGCGCGCCCTGGTGGAGGACGCGGTGGAAGGGGATATTGTCCGCTTCCAGGCCATCGACATCACCTTCTTGGACGCCGACGGCAACGAGATCGAGCCCCAGCCCCAGCGGGAGATCAGCGTCATCTTTGGCGCGCAGATCATCCGGGAGGCTGAGGAATCCGTCATTGTCCATGTGGACGACCAGGGCAGGGCGGAGATCGTGGAGCAGCTGGATGAGCAGCAGCTGAAGCAGCTGGATCAGCCCGTCGCCGCGGACGAGATCGTC
>JAFVAS010000291.1 GCA_017480395.1 Oscillospiraceae bacterium
TCCCCGCTGCCCGGCACCGTGCTGAGCGTCAACGTCACCGGCGGCCAGGCGGTCAAGTCCGGCGACGTGCTCTTTGTGCTGGAGGCCATGAAGATGGAGAACGAGGTCATGGCCCCCTGCGACGGCACCGTCGCCTCCGTCAACGTGACCAAGGGCGCCACCGTCGATCCCGGCACTCTGCTGTGCGTCATCCAGTAACCGACTGGAGGCGACACTATGACTGCAATCCTGAACTTTTTGCAGCAGACCGGCTTCTATCAGTTCGGTCAGGACGGCAACTGGAAATGCCTGATTATGATCGGCATCTCCATGGTGCTGATGTATCTGGCCATCGTCAAGAAGTTTGAGCCGCTGCTGCTGCTCCCCATCGCCTTCGGCATGCTGATGACCAACCTGCCCGGGGCGGGCATGTTCCACGAGATCTTGTTCGCCGGGGGCCACGTCCACTGGGATCTCTTCGGCGGCGCGCCCGTCACGGGGGAGTTTGTCAACGGCTTGGAGGGGATCACCGATTCCCTGCGCGCCAGCTTTATGAGCATAGTGGGCTCCCCCGTCACCCCGGGCCTGGTGGACTACCTCTACCTGGGCGTCAAGCTGGGGCTGTACCCCTGCCTGATCTTCCTGGGTGTGGGCTGCATGACCGACTTCGGCCCCCTGATCGCCAACCCCAAGAGCCTGCTGCTGGGCGCCGCCGCCCAGCTGGGCATCTTCATGACCTACGCGGGCTGCCGGCTCTCCGGCATGTTCACCGCCGCCCAGGCCTCCTCCATCGGCATTATCGGCGGCGCAGACGGCCCCACCGCCATCTTTGTCACCACCCGGCTGGCCCCGGAGCTGCTGGGCCCCATCGCCGTGGCGGCCTACTCCTATATGGCCCTGGTGCCGGTGATCCAGCCCCCCATCATGCGGCTGCTGACCACCAAGGCGGAGCGGCAGATCGTCATGAAGCCGCTGCGCAGCGTCAGCCGCACCGAGCGGATCATCTTCCCCATTGTCATCACCATCTTCGTCTCCCTGCTGGTGCCCTCTGCGGCGCCCCTGGTGGCCTGCCTGATGCTGGGCGTGCTCTTTAAGGAGACCGGCGTGGTGGATCGCCTGAGCAAGACCGCCCAGAACGAGCTGATGAATATCGTCACCATCTTCCTGGGCATCTCCGTGGGCTGCACCGCCACCGCCAACACCTTCCTCTCCCCCAAGACCCTGATCATCATGTGCATGGGCGTCGTGGCCTTCGGCTTCGGCACCGCCGGCGGCGTGCTGCTGGCCAAGTTCATGAACCTCTTCCTGAAGGAGAAGATCAACCCGCTGATCGGCTCCGCCGGCGTCTCCGCCGTGCCCATGGCCGCCCGGGTCTCCCAGGTGGAGGGCCAGAAGGAGAACCCCGGCAACTTCCTGCTGATGCACGCCATGGGGCCCAATGTGGCCGGTGTCATCGGCTCCGCCATCGCCGCCGGCGTCCTCATGGCGCTGTTCGGCTGAGTCCCGCTTCTTCCAAGGTCCCGGAAACCAAAATCGGTTTCCGGGACCTTTCTTTGGAAATGTCGGAAATGGGAACCATACCGCATGCAGGATGATTTTGTCGAATTGTGTCGATTGCAGTCGCCAAAAAACAGTAGCTTTCGGCATTTTTCTATTGATTACGCCCCCTTTTTCTGGTAAATTAGTAGCAAGAGAAAAAACTGCATCGACAATCCATCCATTCCATATCATTTTGACGCAAAGGAGCCATAAACTGTGAACACGACCAGAATTTTGCTTGCAGATTCCGACGAGGAGCTGCGGGGCCTTTTGACCGAGACGATCAATGCCGAAACCGACATGGAGGTCGCCGCCGCCGTGGGCGACGGCGAGGAGGCCCTGCGCCTGGTCTGCGGCGGAGCCATCGACGTGTTGGTGACCGACCTGGTGCTGGGCGGTATGGACGGGCTGGAGCTGCTCCAGCAGATCGGGGAGCAGGCCGCCCGCCGCCCCACCATTTTGGTGCTGACCAGCTTTACCCGCGGCAATATCGTCAACCAGGCCGCCATGCTGGGGGCCGACTTCTTCATGACCAAGCCCTGCCGCCCGGAGAGCCTGGTGGAGCGAATCCGTCAGCTGCGCTACGGTGGCCTGGATGCGGCCCCCAACCGCCAGAGCCTGGAGACGCTGGTCACCGCCATCATCCACGAAATCGGCGTTCCCGCCCACATCAAGGGCTACCAGTATCTGCGGGAGGCCATTCTGATCGCCGTGGAGGATATGGATGTCATCAACGCCGTCACCAAGGTGCTCTATCCCGAGGTGGCCAAGCGGTTCGGCACCACCGCCAGCCGGGTGGAGCGCGCCATCCGCCACGCCATCGAGGTGGCCTGGGATCGCGGCGACCTGGAGACCCTCCAGCGCTATTTCGGCTACACCGTCAACTCCGCCAAGGGCAAGCCCACCAACAGCGAGTTCATCGCCATGATCGCCGACCGCCTGGTGCTCCAGCAGAAGGAGCGGTAATTCCCTTTTCGTCCCGCGCCCGACCGGAAAAATTCCGGCCGGGCGTTTCTCTGTCGATTTCCGCCTTGCGCATCCGGCACAATCGGGCTATAATATCATACATACGACATCAGCCGAAAGGACCCTTCCACCATGCTCATCTATCTCATGCGCCACGGCGAGACCGACTGGAACGTGCTCCGCCGGATGCAGGGCCGCTCCGACATCCCCCTCAACGCCAACGGCCTCAGCCAGGCCAGGGCCGCCGCCAACGAGATGGCGGACATCCCCTTTGACCGCATCTTCTCCAGCCCCCTCACCCGCGCCCGACAGACCGCCGCCGCTGTCGCCCGGGGCCGGGAGTTGACCGTGACGGTGGAGCCGCTGCTGATCGAGATGGGCTTCGGCGACCTGGAGGGGGTTCCCCGGTTCGAATACCCGGAGCAATGCGAGGTCATCTTCACCGACCCGGAGCGCTATGTCCCCGTCGGCGGCGGAGAGACCTATCAGGCGCTGGATCTGCGCTGCCAGGCGCTGTTGGAGGAATTCATCCCCGCCCTGGAGGGCCAATGTCAGACCGTCCTCATGTGCTCCCACGGCGGCTTCATCAAGGGGGTCGTCCGGCGGCTGAAGGGGCGTCCCCTCCGGGACTTCTGGATCGACCCGCCCCAGGCCAACTGCGCCCGCACCCTTCTGGAATGCGAGCAGGGCCGGGTGCGGCTGATCCAGGAGGGCGCGTTCCTGCACTGATCGCCGAAAGGACAAAAGGAGGTTTCTATGGTTTCCGTCACTCTGCTCTCCCAGCGCATGCGGGAGGTTCACTTTGTCAACCGCATCGACAAAAACGGCCAGATCCAGCTGACCAGCGGCTTCAACTTCAAGGTCAGCTACTCCGCCGACAACACCAAATGCATCGCCACCCTCTACCAGAGCGCCCAGCTCAAGGAGGACCCCGACCGGCTCTTCCTCTCCGGCGAGATCGTGGGCACCTTCGCCCTGCAGGGCATCGTGGACGAGGAGACCAAGCGCGACGCCCACATCCAATGCTATGACCAGCTCTTCCCCTTCCTCCAGAGCGCCGTCAGCCAGCTGGCCAACGCCGCTGGACTGCCCGGCTTCCTGCTGCGCAAAAACCCCATGAAGCGGCAGAACATCACCCTTGCCACACCCCCCGCCAACGCGGAGACCAAATAATCGATGCCACCCGCTCTACAACAGCGCAAAGCGCCCTCCGGCAAAAAATGTCCGGAGGGCGCTTTTTTGTGCTTGACGAAATAGAACAAATGTGCTATATTGTAAACAGAACAGTTGTTCTTCTTTTCCAGGGGTGGTTCCCCACCCCTCTGTGGCGAGCTCTGATTTTTTCGCATCGAGGCCGTGAAAGTCCGGTTTATGGGACATCCAGTGCGGTAAGATACAGACAACAAATCAAACGGGAGGTTTTACCGCCATGAAAACAGTCTACTACACCACCGACCGGTTTGTCCGCCGGGAGGGCAACGTGATCGACCTGTGCGAGTATCGGGAGCGGATGCAGCGTGCCCAGGCCAACCTGCGCCCCAGCGCCGTGGGAGAGACCGGCACCTGGGAGGAGCCCGCCGTCCCCACGCCGGTGTTCGTCCCCCTCCCCGCCGCCCAGCGCCGGGAGGCCCCCACGCCAAAGCGCCGCCGCTTCTGCCTGGCCGACCTGCTGGAGCTGTGCGCCTCCGCCGGGGCGCTGGTGCTGGTGGCCACCGTCTGGGTCCAGTTCCTGCTCTGATCGACTGCGGGCGGTGCCGTGAAAAACAGAAAAGCAAAAAACAAAAAGCAAAGGCCGATGTCACATCACACCCCCCTGGCGACGCGATTGCGAAGCCTGTGTGACAAGACACCGGTCTTATGCTTCGTATTTTAACAGAATCCGCCCCTTTTTTCAATCGCTCAAAACCAAAAAATATCACAAAATTCCGGTCTTTTCCGCCGCGCATCCCCGTGCAAAAAGACAATATCCTCCGTTTTGCTCTTGTGTCGCGGACATTTGTTCGCGCAAAGCAGAATTCTCCCGCAATTTTCCTTGGAAAAAAGCCGTTTTTTCCTTTACAAATCAGGTTTTTTGTGATACTCTAACGGAGTGCGCGGCACAAGGCGCACTCCTCCCCTCGACCGGGTCTCGGGGCTCATGCCCGGATACGCGCCGGGTGCTTCACCCGCCCGTCACTCAGTCCTGCGGGAACACTATTATGAAAGGTGGAATCATCCATGATCCGCAAAGACGAAAAGACCGCCGTGATCGAGGCCAACCGCACCCACGAGACCGACACCGGCTCCCCCGAGGTGCAGGTCGCCATTCTCACCGCCCGCATTCAGCAGCTGACTGCCCATCTGAAGGAGCATCCCCACGACAACCACTCCCGCCGTGGCATGATGAAGATGATCGGCCAGCGCCGCAAGATGCTGGACTATCTGGCCAAGAAGGACATCGAGCGTTACCGCGCCCTGATCGCCAAGCTCGGCCTGCGTAAGTAATCGGCTCATAATCAGGGCGGCGCGTCGCGTCGCCCTGATTTGAATATCCACAACCAATTTCTGCGGAGGCCCTTCCTGGCTCATTTTAGCAGTTGAATCTGGGTTTGACCCGCGCAAGGCCGGATTCAAGTGCTAAAAGGCGGGCATGGCCTCCCCGACAAAGGAGGAAAATCATGTCAACCGTTATTACGCATAAGCAGTTCCCCAACTACCGCAAGTACGAAATGGACCTGGCGGGCCGCCCCTTCTCCATCGAGGTGGGCAAGGTCGCCGAGCTGGCCAACGCCGCCGCCATGGTGCGCTATGGCGAGACCACCGTCATGGTGGCCGTCACCGCCTCCCCCCGTCCCCGTGACGGCGTGGACTTCTTCCCTCTGAGCGTAGACTTTGAGGAGAAGCTGTATGCCGTAGGCCGCATCCCCGGCTCCTTTATGCGCCGTGAGGGCCGTCCCGGATTGAACGCCGTGCTGGCCTCCCGCTGCATCGACCGTCCCA
>JAFVAS010000292.1 GCA_017480395.1 Oscillospiraceae bacterium
ATCTTGCGGATGTAGCCCAGCATTGTCTCCCGGGAGACGTCGTCCTGCTGGGCCAGCTCCGTATAGCCGATGATGGCGTTCATGGGGGTGCGCAGGTCGTGGGACATGTTGAAGAGGAACTCGGTCTTGGCGCGGCTGGCCTGCTCGGCGGCGTCCAGGGCGTCCTTGAGCTGCCGCTGTTCCTCCTCCTCCTGGCGGTGCAGGTCGGTCACGTCCTGGCACACCAGGAGCAGCCGCCGGGGGTTCACCCCCTCCCGGGAGAGGACGATGAAGTTGAAGGTGAACCACTCCGTCGCCCCCACCTCGGCGTGCACCCGGAAGCTGACCCGGTCGGCCTCCGTCAGCAGGGCCCGCAGCCGGTTCATGTCCAGCATCTGGGCGGTCTCGCTGCGCTCCTGGGGATCGGCGATACAGGAGAGAATGGTGTCGTAGAGGACGGCAAAGTCCCCCTGGGGCGGAATCCCCGCCTGGGAGGGCTCTCCCCCCACATAGCGGTACTCGTTGGTGTCCAGTTCCAGGGCGATGAAGTGGTCAAAGAGCAGGGAGACGCCGGTGGAGACGTCGTTGGCGTTGCGGTTGGCCTCCCGGACGCGCTTTTGCTCCGCGATGGCATCCAGCAGGAGCACCACCACAAAGATGACGAACAGCGCCACCAGCTCCAGAATCAGCCACTCGCCGGTCAGGTCGGCGTTCTTCAGGATCTGGCCCGAGGCGTCGGGCGGGAAGTTGCGGATCAGCACCCAGTCCGCCTGGGTGAGGGCCACGGCGTAGCCCCGGGCGGTCTCGCCGTTTTCGGTGAAGGTGAAGGAGAGATTCTCCCCGGCGTGGAAGGCGTCGGAGAGGCGCTGGGCCTCCGAGGGGGAGAGCTGGTGCTCGTCCCGCATATGGGTGAAGAGATTGTCCGGCGCCTCCGTCAGGGTGGAGCCCAGCACCGTGCCGTCCCGGGTACACAGCCAGCCCTCGCCCTGGTAGCCGAAGAGCTCATACTCCAGCAGGCGCTGGATGAAGGCCTCGCCATAGAAGCCCACCATGACGCCGATGACCTCGTCCTCGTAGTAGACGGGGGTATAGAAGCCGATCTGCTTTTCGCCGGTGACCCGGGAGTTGGTGACATAGGTGGTGCCGGTCTCTCCGCGCATGCCCGCCTGGAAGTAGTCCCGGTCGGACAGGTTGTCCATCATGCCCTGGCTGGTGTAGTCGTCGCCGTCGGCGTCGATGAAGCGCAGGTAGTCAAAGACGGCGTTCTCCTCGAACTCCCGGATGACGGCCACATCCGCCTGGGGGGAGGTGAGGCTTTTGCCGTACAGATAGGCGGTGGAGTGGATGAAGGTCAGGTTCTCGGAGATCATGCTGTCGATGGAGATGGCCCGCTGGGAGGTCAGCTCGATGAGGTACTCCTCGTTCTGCCTGGCGATGCGGTCGGAGTTGCCCCGCAGGAAGCCCAAAAAGGCCGCAATGATGCCGATGATGAGCAGAATGGTGAGGATGGTTCGTTTCAGCTTGGGTTTCAGATAGCGCATGGCGTCCTCGCATTGGGTCGGAAGTGGGGGCGGACATGGGGGGTAAGGCGGTTTACGGGGGCACCGCCGACGGGCGTTTTCCCCGTATTTCAGCCTGGCGTCGGGTTCATTTTATGGAAAAACAGGATCAGTCCTCGATCAGGGCCTCCAGGGTCTCAAAGAGGTGGGCCGGCTCCACGGGCTTGGAGAGGTGGGCGCTCATCCCGGCCTGGAGGGACTGCTGCACGTCCTCGTCAAAGGCGTTGGCGGTCAGGGCGATGATGGGCACCCGCCGGGCGTCGGGGCGATCCAGGGCGCGGATGGCGGCGGCGGCCTGGAGGCCGTCCATCACGGGCATCCGCACGTCCATCAGCACCGCGTCGTAGCAGCCCTCGGCGCTGGCGGCGAAGAGCTCCAGGGCGATCTGGCCGTTCTCCGCGTGATCGACCTGCATCTCCCGCATGCTGAGTACCTGCTTCATGATCTCGGCGTTGATCAGCATGTCCTCGGCCAGCAGGATGCGCCGCCCCTTCAGGTCGGCCCTGTGGGCCTGGCGCACGGCGGAGATGTTCTTGCGCTTCAGCACGGATTCGTATTCGCTGAGGACGTTGGAGGCGAAGAGGGGCTTGGCCATAAAGCCGTCCACCCCCGCCTGGGTGGCCTCCTCCACGATGTCGTCCCAGTTGTAGGCGGTGAGGATGATGATGGTGGTCTCGTCGGCGTAGCGGGAGCGGATCTCCCGGGTGACCGCAACCCCGTCCTGCTCCGGCATCTTCCAGTCCACCAGCACCAGGTCGTAGGGCTCCTGCTTGGCGTGGCGCAGCTCCATCAGCCGCAGGGCGTCCTGCCCGGTCAGGCAGGTTTCCGCCGCGATGCCGATCTCCTCCAGGACGATGCGGGAGTGCTCGCAGGCGATGGGGTCGTCATCGATGACCAGCACCCGCATCTCCTTGGGGTGGATCAGGGCGCTCTGCTGCACCTTCTGGTCGCTGTTGCGCAGGGTGACGTTGACGGTGAAGGTGGAGCCCACCCCCTTCTCGGAGGTGACGGAGATGGTGCCGTTCATCATCTCCACGATGTTGCGGGTGATGGCCATGCCCAGGCCGGTGCTGCCGTACTTGCTGCTGCGGCTGGAGTCCTCCTGGGTGAAGGCGTCGAAGATTCTGGGGATAAAGTCCGGGTCCATGCCGATGCCCGTGTCCTGAATGACGAAGCGGAGGGTGGCGTTCTCCTCAAACCTGGCTGTCTGCTCCACGGTGAAGGTGACGGTGCCCGGGGCGTCGGTGAACTTGATTGCGTTGGACAGGATGTTGATGAGCACCTGCTTGAGCTTCATGTCGTCGCCGATGTAGTAATCCTCCACATGGCCCAGGATGCGGCAGTCGAAGTGCAGCCCCTTGTCGCTGCACTGGGCCTGCACCATAGTGATGATCTGCTCCAGCATGAGCTTGAAGGAGAACTCCTCCTTCCGCAGGGTCAGGCGGCCGGACTCGATGCGGCTCA
>JAFVAS010000293.1 GCA_017480395.1 Oscillospiraceae bacterium
GTTCTCCCGCCAGAGGAACCCGCCCCCGGTCTCCATACCCAGATAGCCGAAGGAGCCGTTGGTCAGCGGAATGCTCCACCGCACCGCGGGCAGCTGTGCCCGGATCTTAAGCACAAAGGTCTCCCCCTCCCAGGCAAATTGCGGCGCTTCGCCGGAGGGAATCGTCCAGCGCAGCACCCGCCCCGGCTGGGGCAGATCGGTCTCCGGGGGCGGCAGCTCATCCACCAGGGCGGCGCACATGCCCCGCAGCAGCGCCTCCACCTCCGGCTTCGGCGAGACGCGGTGCACGCCGGGCAACGCCCGGTCTCCCCCCTCCGCCGGGGAGAGCAGCACAAAATCCGATTCCAGTCCCGCCGCGTAGAGCAGCTGGTGGGCCGCCAGCCAGCCCGGGGCGATGGCCCCGTCCCGGCAGAGAAAGACTGGCCGGTCGCCGGAGATCCCCAGGGGCCAGAGGTCGCTCTGGATTCCCGGTGCCCCCTCCCGGCCCCGCAGGGGCGGCGTCAGCATCCGGGAGAGCAGGCCCATGGCCCGCAGCATTGTCTCCCGGCCCGGCGCATCCGGCAGGGCCGCGCCGCAGTTCTCCCCGGTCTGGAGGGAAACGCAGAGCGCCGTCTCCCGGCCCGCCGGGAGGCGGACATCCTTCTCCAGCAGGGTCAGGGGTTCCTCCGGCGGCAGTCCCAGCGCGAGGGCACGGTCAGACGCCTCCGGCCCGACGAGGGCCAGCACCTCCCCGTCCTGCCACGCCACCGTCAATTCTCCACTCGGCGCGCTGCCCCGGCGGCGGAATCGGATGCAGTCCGCCGCCACGGCCCAGTCCACCCGCAATCCGCCAAAGGCCGGGTGGGCCAGGTGCTCCCGCTCCGTGGCCAGCTGGGGATGCACCAGGCAGAGCAGCCGCCCCTCGATGCGCCGCTCTCCCCGCAGCCGCAGGCGGCAGCTCAGCCCCTCTCCCGTCCGCCTCAGCTCCAGGCCGACGGTCAGCGCATCCATTCTCTGCTCCAGCGTCACGGCGTCTCCGGAGATGCGCCAGCGCAGCTGCGCCCCCTCCGGGGCGGGAAAGAGGGCGGTCACCGTCTCCCCCTCCGCCAGGCAGAACAGCGGCGGCAGCCGCCCCACAAGGAGCTGGATTTCCTCCGCGTTCATGCGGATGCGGCCGTTGTTGGACACCTGGGCGCTCCACCCCGTCCCGGGCAGCAGCGTCCACAGGATGTGCTCCTTCGCGCAGCCCCGGCCCTCCAGCGTCCAGCCGCCGGCGCGTTCCCCGGCGCTCCGACCGGGTGCGGTGCGGCGCAGATCCAGCGGCCTGGAGAAGCGGGGAATCTCCTCCTCCAGCAGCGGCGTATAGGCCGCCATGGCGGGCTCCGCGCAGAACCGGGCCACCATCCGGTTGGACAGCAGGGCGTTGTCGATGGCCACCATGCTCATCCCCATGTGGTGGGCCATCCAGCTCTTGACCAGGCGAACCCCCGCTTCGTCGAACTGGGCCGCCTCATAGAGGCCGTATCTGCCCCCCAGCCGAAGCCGGTGCAGCCGCTTCAGATTGTCCACCGCCCGGTGGGGCACCAGGGGCAGCGCCAGAAAGGTGGCGTAGGGCGCGGCCACATAGTCCTCCCGGTGCTCTCCGCACAGGGCGAGCTTGGGAGCGCCGTTGGCGCGGTAGCCGTAATGCCCCGCCCCGTCCCGCTCCGGGATGCCCGACTCGGACACCCCCCAGGGGGCGCGATTGCGCCGCCCCCAGCGCAGCTGCTCCCCCACGCAGAAGGCCAGGCTCTCATAGAGGGCGGAGTCCTCCGGCAGCGGCAGCAGAAGGTGGGGCATAAAGTATTCAAACATCGTGCCAAACCAGGCGGCCATCCCCTGATAGCCGTCGGAGGCGAGCATGCACCGGCTCAGGCGCGACCAGTGCCGCCGCTCCACCTGGCCCAGCGCCAGCGCCGAAAAGCTCAGAAGCCGGGCCTCGCTGGCCATTAAGTCATAGTGGGCGGCGGAGAAGCTGTCCTCCGCCGGGGTGTAGGAGATATAAAACAGCTCCTTATCCCCGTCATACAGCGCGGCCAAATCAGTCTGTTCCGCCAGCGCCCGGGCCCGCTGCGCCAGGGAATCCTCCCCCAGCTCGTCCAGCCCCGCCGACAGGGCGATCAGTCAGGCGCAGAGGTTGCCGCTGTCCACCGAGGAGACCACCTGCGGCTCCATGGGGGCGAGGGTGCGGGTGTGATACCAGTTGTAGAGGTTGCCCTGCCACTTCTCCATCTGTTCCAGAGCGTCCAGACAGCCGCCGATGCGCTCCAGCGCCCGGCCCCGGCTCTCCAGCTCCAGGTCGATGGCCGCCAGACAGCTCAGAAGCCCGAAGCCGATGTTGGTGGGGGACGTGCGCTCCGCCACCTCC
Organism: Oscillospiraceae bacterium; assembly: GCA_017480395.1. Lineage (GTDB taxonomy): Bacteria > Bacillota > Clostridia > Oscillospirales > Oscillospiraceae > UMGS1766. The sequence goes on from JAFVAS010000293.1 coordinate 2,387, forward strand.
ATGCCCCCGGGAAGCTGCACATTGTCCGGGGGAAGGAAATTGCGCTCCCAGGTCATGTGATCGGCAAAGAATCCGTAGATCTGCTCCGCCTCGTGGCGCAGCCAGCCCCGCTCCTCCCGGTTCAGCCGCAGGCCCTCCCGCCGCCGATCCAGCCGCAGGACGACCAGAGGCACGGCAAGCCACGCCGCCGCCAGGGGCCACCAGCGGAAATCCCGGAACAGGACAAGGCCAAGGCCGCAGGCCCAGCCCGGGACGGCGGTGAGCAGAAAATCTGACGACGCCCGGTGGGCGCTGCCCGCCACGCTCCATTGCAGGCGGTTTTTGTGGGAGACAAAGCTGCGCCAGAGGGCGAGGACGATGGCGCTGGCATTGACAAAGGCCTCCACGGGCAGGAGCAGCAGCTGCACCAGCGCCGCGAGGGCGATTCTGCCCTGCTCGGGCAGCATCCGGGCGTGGAAGCGCCGGTTTCCGGGCCGGAAGAAGCCCAGCACCACCCGCAGCGCCCCCTCCAGAAAGAGGCAGAGCAGGGCCGCCGCCCCCAGCAGGGCGTCCCCCGTCCAGGCCCAGAGCAGCAGCGCCGACAGCACGGCAATGGGGGTCAGGCTCCGCCGCAGGTTACCCGCCAGCTTCCGGCGGCTCTCCCCGCCCAGCTGCCGTTTTGGGGCCAGCCAGGGGAGGTTCTGCCAGTCCCCCCGCATCCAGCGGTGCTGCCGCCGGTAGTAGGAGGCGACGCTGCCCGGAAAGGCGTCGGTAAAGCTGACGCCGCCGCAGAAGCCGCAATGGAGGTACTCCCCCTCCAGGAAATCGTGGGAGAGCACCGTCCCCTCCGGCAGCCGCCCATCCAGGCACTTCAGATAGGCGTCGATGTCCAGGATCCCCTTGCCGGAGAAGGTGGCGCTGTCGTAGAGGTCGTGCCGCCACTCCGCCGCGCCGCCCCGATAGGGCTCCGACCCGGCGCATCCGGCGAACAGCCGGGCAAACCAGGTCTGACCGGCGGAGGTCAGATCGACCCGGATCTGGGGCTGGAGCAGGCCGTAGCCCCGGACGACCCGGCGGGTCTTCCCCTCCACGACGGGACGGTTCAGGGGGTGGAGCATCGCCCCCACCAGGGGGCGGACGGTCTCCACCCCGGTGCGGGTGTCGCTGTCCAGGGTCAGCAGGAATCGCACGTCCCGCAGCCGCGTCCGGTCACCGGAGTAGACCGGAATGCCGCTCTCCCTCCGGCGCAGGTAGCGGGCCAGCTCCAGAATGGCCCCCCGCTTGCGCTCCCAGGGGACGTACCGCCCCCGCTCCGGCTGAAACTGCGGCGCGCGGAAGAAGAGGAAAAAACGCCCGTCATAGCGGCGGTTGAGGGCGTCAAACCGGGCCGACAGCGCGGCAAGGCTCTGCCGCTCCGCCTGGCCCATGGGCTTTTCCCCCTCGGGCAGGTCGGCCAGCAGACCCAGGGAGAGCTCTCCCCCGCAGTCCCGGTTGGCGAGGTAGATCTGCTCCAGCCGATCCAGCTCCTCCTCGCCGTCCCCGGTCAGCAGCACGGTCTTGACCAGCAGCGTCCGCCCCTGGGGTGGGATACCCTGGGCCAGCTCCAGCCCAAAGACCTCCCGCGCGGGCAGAAAGCGGAACAGGCAGAGCTGCACCGGAACCTGGCAGACGGCGTAGTCCAGCAGGGCGTAGAGGGGCAGCAGCCAGAACCGCCCGGAGCAAAGGGTCAGCCCCGCCGACAAAGCCAGGGAGAGCAGCACCTGGGTGGGAAAGAGCCAGCGCCGCAGAGCTTGCAGGACAGCGCCGTCCGCCGGGTAGAGGGCAAAGCCGATGTGGGCCTCACCGCTGCGCTCCACGATCCTGCGGGCCATCTCCGGCTCAGTACAGTCCTCCCGCCGGGCCAGGCGCTCCGTGCGCAGGCGGTAGGCGGCTCTCCCCCGCTGCGTCATCTGGAGGTAGACCCCCGACGGCTCCTGAGCGTAGACAACGTGGATGGGGCTGACCGTCTCACCGATCTTGGCGCAGTCCAAATCGCCCAGCTGCCGCAGGCCCTGGATGGCCTCCTGCACCGAATCCGTCTGGGCCTCCAACTCCTCCAGCAGACAGATCTGCAGCGCGGGCAGCAGGAAGCGCAGCTCCACCCCCCGCAGGGGGACAGTGCGCTGGAAACCGGTGAGGAAGTCCGTCAGGGCCGTGCGCTCCAGCGGGATGGCCCGGCGGCGCATCTCCCGGGCCAGGGCGAGGATCCGGGGCGTCTCAGGATCGGCGTCCAGCACGGGCAGCCGGGCATTGCGGCACTCCGCCGCGCTGTCCCGCAGGGCCATGGCGATCAGGAACTGGTTCTCCCCGATCCATCGCTCCGCCTCATCCTGAGTCTCCCGGCCCTGCAGCGCCGCAAACCGCGCCGCCCAGCGCTTCGCCCGGGCACGGCAGGGCTGACGCAGCGAGTGCGGCCCGCGGCACGTCTCCGCCTCCCAGCCCAGCTGGAGGGTCTGGCCCTCCGCATACCAATTCTGTTCCATGGTTCGACTCCTCCCCGGGGTGTTTTCCTTTCAGTCTCCCCCGGTGCAGGAAAAAATATACAAAAACGAACAAAAGCAGGAGGCATATTCCTCCTTCTTCGCTGCGAATCTCTCAAATTGTCTAGGGCGGCGTCTCCTGGGCGGCGTCCTCCTCGGCGATCTCCCGCAGCAGCTTCTGATCCGCCTTGGAGCTCAGATCCAGCTTTGCGTACATGTCGGGGCGGCGGTCCCGGGTGCGGCGGATGGACTGCTTTCTGCGCCATTTCTCCACATTCGCGTGGTGGCCGGAGAGCAGGATCGGCGGCACATGCCGCCCGTGCCAGACCTCCGGGCGGGAATACTGTGGAAATTCCAACAGGCCGTCCCAATGGCTCTCGTTCTCATAGCACGCGGGGTCGGACAGCACCCCCGGCACCAGGCGGCACACCGCGTCGGCCACCGCCATGGCTGGGATCTCGCCCCCGGTGAGGACAAAGTCCCCTAGGGAGATCTCCTCGTCCACACACTCCTCGATAAAGCGCTCGTCGATCCCCTCATAGTGGCCGCAGACCAGGATCAGCCGATCATAGTCGTCCCGCAGCCGGACGGCGTCCGATTGCCGGAAGGGCTTCCCGCAGGGGGACATATAGATCGTGCGCACCCGCTCCCCCGCCGGAACGCCCTCCATAATATGGGCCCAGCAGCGGTAGAGGGGGTCAGCCTGCATCACCGCGCCGTGGCCCCCGCCGTAGGGGTAGTCGTCCACCTGGTTCTGCTTGTTGGTGGTGTAGTCGCGGATCTGGTGGCACTCCACCCGGATATAGCCCCGCTCCTGGCCCCGGCCCAGAATGGACTCGCACAGCATATCCCCCACCACATCGGGGAACAGCGTCATGATGTCGATCCACATCATTGGGCCAATCCCTCCAGCACATGGAAGAGGATATACCCCTCCTCCACATGGATCTCCTTCACAAAGGCGGGCACGTCGGGGATCAGATAGGTCTTGTCCCCCTTGACCTCATAGAGATCCTGGGCGGGATAGGAGAGCACGTCGGTGACGGTGCCGATGACCGTGCCGTTCTCGTCCTCCCGGGCCTCCAGGCCGATCAGGTCGGCCACAAAATGCTTGCCCGGGGCGAGGCGCACCTCGTCGCGGCGGACCTCGATGACCTTGTTCTTCAGGGGCAGGGCCTTGTCCACGTTGTCGATCCCCTCCAGGGTGAGCAGAATGTTCTGCTGGTGCACCCGGGCGGAGACCAGGTGCATGGCCACGCCCCCCACATAGATGGTCTTGAACTGCTTCAGAAAGTCGGGCCGGTCACTCCAGGGCTGCGCCTTCAGCTCCCCCCGGACGCCAAAGGTGTTGACGATCCTGCCGCATTCGATGAATTCTTTTTCCATTTGCGTCTCCTTTGCTCTGCCAGAAAAAAAGGATGCCATATAGCGGCATCCTTTTTCGGCTCTCGGCCCTTGGCCCGTCAATCGACGATGTCGACGGTGACTCTGGCGTTCTTGCGCTGGGCATAGGCGCGGACCACGGCACGGATCTCCTTGGCAATACGGCCCTGACGGCCGATCACCTTGCCCATGTCCTCGGGGGCCACACTCAGTTCAAGGACAAGCTCGCCATCGCAGTCCACCTCGGTCACACGCACCGCTTCCGGATGGTCAACCAGGTTTTGCGCGATATAGGTCAGAAGTTCTTTCATAACGTGTGAGCCTCGATTCCTTACAGGACGCCGGCCTTTTTCAGCAGACCCTTCACGGTCTCGGTGGGCTGGGCACCAGTCTTGATCCAGGCCTGGGCGCGCTCGGCGTCCACCTTGATCTCGGCGGGATCAGCCAGGGGGTTGTAGGTTCCGATCTCCTCAATGAAGCGGCCATCGCGGGGATAACGGGAATCCGCCACCACGATACGATAGAAAGGAGCCTTCTTGGCGCCCATACGGCGCAGTCTGATTTTAACCATGTATCATTCACCTCCAAAGATTGTTGACATTTATTATTTGAAAAGCGCGGAAAACGCGCAGATCAACGAAATAAGGAAAAAAGGAAAACAGAAGATTATCTCTTCTTTTTCTTGCGCTTCTTGTTGGGCTTGGTGCGGCCCCGGGAGTGTCCGCCGCCGCCGAGGCCGGGCAGACCGCCCATCCCGGGCATTCCGCCGCCCATCATGCCCCGGACGCCCTTGGGGATGCGCCCTCCGGCGATCTGGCGGGTCATGTTCTGCATCAGCTCAAACTGCTTGAGCACCTGGTTGACGTTCTGCACGGTGGTGCCGCTGCCGGCGGCGATGCGCTTCTTGCGGCTGGCGTTCAGGACGGAGGGGTCCTCCCGCTCCTTCGGCGTCATGGAGAGGATGATGGCCTCGGTGCGGGTCAGAATGCTCTCGTCCAGCTCCGCGCCGTCCAGCTTGCCCTGCATGCCGGGGAGCATGCCCATGATGTCGGACAGGGAGCCCATCTTGCGCAGCTGAAGCAGCTGCTCGTAGTAGTCGGAGAGGGTGAAGCGGTTTTTCTTCAGCTTCTCCTCCAGCTTGGCCGCCTGCTCCAGATCGTAGTTGGCCTCGGCCTTCTCGATCAGGGAGAGCATATCGCCCATACCCAGGATGCGGCTGACCATCCGGTCGGGGTGGAACACCTCGATCTGATCCAGCTTCTCCCCCACACCGGCGAACTTGATGGGCTTGCCGGTGGTGGCCTTGATGGACAGAGCCGCGCCGCCCCGGGCGTCGCCGTCCAGCTTGGTCAGCATCACGCCGGTCAGATCCAGCGCCTCGTCAAAGGCGACGGCGGCGTTGACCGCGTCCTGACCGATCATGGCGTCCACGACCAGCATGATCTCGTTGGGCTGCACCGCGTCCTTGATGCGCCTGAGCTCGTCCATCAGCGCGTCGTCCACATGGAGACGGCCGGCGGTGTCGAGGAAGACCAGGTCGTTGCCGTGCTTTCTGGCGTGATCCACGGCCTCCCGGGCGATCTTCACCGGGTCGTCCTGCCCCATCTGGAAGACGGGCACGCCCACCTGCTCGCCCACGACCTCCAGCTGCTTGATGGCGGCGGGACGGTAGACATCGCAGGCGACCAGCAGCGGCCGACGGCCGCTGCGCTTGAAGTGCCCGGCCAGCTTAGCGGCGTTGGTGGTCTTACCGGCACCCTGGAGACCCACCATCATCACGACGGTCGGCCCCTTGGGGGCGGTGATCAGGCTCTCCGCCTTGCCGCCCATCAGCTCGGTCAGCTCTTCGTTGACGATTTTGATGACCTGCTGGGCGGGAGACAGGGCCTTGAGCACGTCGGAGCCGACGGCCCGTTCGGTGACTTTTTTGACAAAATCCTTGACGACCTTATAGCTGACGTCGGCCTCCAGCAGGGCGAGGCGAACCTCGCGCATGGCCTCCCGGACGTCCGCCTCGGTCAGGCGGCCCTTGCCGCGCAGCTTGTTAAAGGCATTTGTCAGTTTTTCAGTCAATCCCTCAAATGCCATGGCTTACTCCTTCAGCAGCTCGGCGCAGTCCTGAATCTCGTTGGCCAGGTTGAGCAGGTCGGTGCTCAGATAGCGCTCCTCATTGATGAGCTTGATCTTGCGGGCGGCGGTCTCGATCCGGTCGCTGATCTTCTGAATCTCCAGAAAACGGGCGACGATGCCGGTCTTCTCCTCCATCTCGGTGAGAATGGCCTCGGAGCGCACCAGCACGTCCCGGACGCCCTGCCGGGTGATCCCGGCGTTCTCGGCGATCTCGGCCAGGGAGAGATCCTCGTTATAGTAGAGGTCGAAAAACTCCTTCTGGCGAGGGGTGAGGAGATCCCCGTAAAAATCAAACAGCATGGTCATGCGAAAGGCTTTGTTTCTCATTGGCGATCCCTCCTGTGCGGCGCATCCTTCGGTAAAGCGCGCAGGCTTTACAACGAAGTGCATTTTACTATAAATCTTTTCTCCTGTCAAGGACTTTTCCTTTGATGGCCCCAAAATTTTGATTTTGGGAAAATGCGCCGCCGCCCTCTTGCCTTTTCGCGCCGAATGTGGCATAATACGCTTTGCACGGCGACGTATCGAAGCGGTCGGAACGGGATCGACTCGAAAAGGCGCCCTTTCCGTGACGAAACGTGCCGTCTCGTTTTTGGCAGAATCCGCATGCCGCCGGGCTTTTCGTCGAGCCGTGTTTTTGCCCGTTTGAGGGTTTTCTTGCCTGTTTTCTTGCATTTTTCCAAGAAAGCTGTTAAACTGCAAAAAGTAAAGATTTGGAGAGTTGTCCGAGTGGTCGATGGTGCAGCACTCGAAATGCTGTGAACCGAAAGGTTCCTAGGGTTCGAATCCCTAACTCTCCGCCATTCGCCCCAAAGAGTTTCACTTTGGGGCGATCAATTTTCTTATGCTATGTACCGCAGGGCGTAAAAGCCCTGCTTTTTTAATCCCAGCTTTTCGTGAGATTCAGCTCCGGCAGCTTGAGTGCGCTTTCCATCGTGCTGGCCGAGAGAACCTTTGAGCTGTAGTCCAGATGGGCGTAGATGTTGGACGTGGTGCCGATGTCACTGTGGCCCAGCCATTCCTGGATCTGCTTCATGGGGATGCCGTTTTTCAGCAGCAGGGACGCGCAGCTGTGCCGCAGATCGTGGAGCCGGATATGCCGCAGGCCGTTTGCCTTCAGCAGCTTTCCGAAGCTGTCCGACACATGGCCGGGCTTAAAGATGTTCCCCATCTCGTCCACGAACACATAGCCCAGGTACTGCTGGTTGTAGCTGTTGCCGCAGATCTCCCGGTTTCGCTCCTGCTGCTCCCGCAGGTCCAGGAGCTGTGTTTTGAACTGCCCCACCAGCGGCAGTGAGCGCAGACTGGATTTCGTCTTGGCCCGGTCGGCCTCGTAGATCTGCGATGTGCCGTCCACCCGGATCTCCGTCAGAATGTGCCGGATGGTGATGGTGTTCTGCTCAAAGTCGAAGGCGTCCCACCGAAGCCCCAGCAGCTCGCTGCGCCGCAGTCCATAAAAGGCGGCCATCTGGATGAACAGCCCCAGCTTGTGGCTGCGGCTCACCTCGAAGAGCGTCTCCAGCTCGGCGGCGCTGTAGTAGTTGCCCAGGGGCTTTTCAGGCCGTGGGCGCTCCACCCTGTCAGCCGGATTAAAGGGGATCAGATCCATCCTCACGGCGTATTTCAGCGCCTTGTGGATGTTGGCGTGCTCCCGGATGACTGTGCTGGCGCTGACGCTTTGCAGCTCGTGGAGATAAAAGCTCTGCAGATGCCGCGCCTGCAGTCCGGCCAGCGTGACGCTGTGGGCTCTGAAATAGGGGACGATCTTCTTGTTGACACTGTTGCTGTAGGAGCAGAAGGTGGTCGGGGCGACGGAGCTGCGGATGATAACCCGCCAAGTCTCCATGAAGTCGGCAAAGGACATGTCCGGAGAAATTTCCCCGTCGCCCACAGCCACAGCCGGAGCCACATATTCCCGCCGAACCTTTGCCAACGCCTGCTCGGCCTTTTTCTTGTTGCCCTTCTGTGCGGGGATCCCGGTGGAGATCCAGGGCTGTCTGCGTCTGCCGCCGGAATCCTTATAGCTGAGCACCGCGTAATACATTCCGTTTTTCTCTTGCAGATGTCCTGCTACCATTGCGTTATCCCTCCTTTTCAGGCAGCACGGACGGTGTTTCGGATCACAGCTATTGTACTGCCACGGTTCAATCCTGTCCATTCTGCGATTTTTGTCGATCGATGTACAATCATCGTGCGTCACGGCTCCGCGCTCGCTGTCGCTTCAACAGCTCCAGCCCCTTGAGGATGTCCCGCTTGATCTGCTCGTCGGTGTATCGGGGCGGGAAAAAGCTGCGGAAGTCCTCCCTTCTCAGCCTGATCTGCTCCTGCTGGTTGGGCTTCTCCTCCTGCATGAGCGCGTGGATAGCCGAGGCGTCAAGTCTTCCCTCCTGTGCCGCCCGTTTCAGCCGGATGGCCTGGGCGTGGGAGGGCGTGCAGTCGTAACGCTCCATGGCGGCCAGCAGCTCCCGCTGCTGGTCTTCGGACAGGTAGGACAGCTCCA
>JAFVAS010000294.1 GCA_017480395.1 Oscillospiraceae bacterium
CGATCCGTCCTGCATCAGCCGCTGCAGGATGACGTCGTCCGCCGGGCAGAAGGGATAGTCCGGAATCTCCTCCACCCGCAGCCAGCGCAGGGCGTTGTGCTCCAGCGGTCTGGGCGTGCCCTCGGTGATGACGGCGCGAAAGAGGGTCAGGTGGATGGTGAGATCGGGGTAGACGTGATCCACCTCCAGATAGATTTCCCCCGGCTGCACCGTGATGTCCAGCTCCTCCCGGCACTCCCGGATCAGCGCCGCCTCCCGGGTCTCCCCGGGCTCCACCTTGCCACCCACGAACTCCCAGAGCAGGCCCCGGGCCTTGTGCTCCGGCCGCTGGCAGGCCAGAAACCGCTCCCCGTCCCAGATCAGGGCGGCCACTACTTGCGTCATAATGCACTCCTCCAAAAAAGGGACGGGCGGCGAATTGCCGCCCGTCCGGGGTGATTTAGTAGGTCAGGTCTTCTCCGGTGAGCAGCTTGTAGCCCTGGAGATACTTGTCGATGGTCTTGTCCACAATGTCCTGGGGCAGCGTCCAGTCGTTGCCGGGGTTGGCCTTCAGCCAGTCCCGGGCAAACTGCTTGTCGAAGGAGGGCTGGCCGTGGCCCGGCTCATAGCCCTCGGCGGGCCAGAAGCGGGAGGAGTCGGGGGTCAGCATCTCGTCGCCCAGGACGATGTTGCCCGCCTCGTCCAGGCCGAACTCGAACTTGGTGTCGGCGATGATGATGCCCCGCTCCAGGGCATAGGCGGCGCACTTCTTGTAAAGGGCGATGGTGTAGTCCCGCAGCTTGGCGGCGTACTCCGCCCCCTTGCCGGGGAACCGGGCCTCCAGATAGTCCACGCTCTGCTCGTAGGAGATGTTCTCGTCGTGGTCGCCCAGGTCCGCCTTGGTGCTGGGGGTGTAGATGGGCTCGGGCAGCTTGTCGCTCTCCCGCAGGCCATCGGGCAGCCTGATGCCGCAGACCTCCCCGGTCTTCTGGTAGCTGGCCCAGCCGGAGCCGGTGATATAGCCCCGGACGATGCACTCGATGGGCAGCATGGTCAGCTTGCGGCACATCATGCTCTTGCCGGCAAACTCCGGAGTCTGGAAGAAGGCGGGCATGTCCTTCACGTCCACGGAAATCATGTGGTTGGGGATGATGTCCCGGGTCATGTCAAACCAGAATCGGGACATCTGGGTCAGCACCGTGCCCTTCTGGCTGACCTGGTTGTGGAGGATCACGTCAAAGCAGCTGATGCGGTCGGTGGCCACCATGATGAGGCTGTCGCCATTGTCATAGATCTCGCGCACCTTGCCCTCTTTAATGGGCTGAAACACCTTACTCATATTCTTCCCGCCTTTTTTATCATTTTTCGTCGCCAAAGCTGGCCTTTGCCATCAGTCTATTGCATTTTTTCGCAAATTGCAATAGACCCCGGTGCATTTCAGCAAAACCGCCCTGATTTCATGGAAATCAGGGCGGTTTTTGGGCAGATTTCGGGGCGCGGCGTCAGATCAGTAGGCGATCATCAGGGCGTCCACGGCCTGGAAGTCCTCGCTGTCAATGCTGTATCGACCGCTCTCCGCGTCCTGCACCACATGGACGGTGATGGCCTGCGCCTCCAGATAGCCGATGCTGTCCACCCGGGCGTAGACCATATCGATGATGCCCTGGGCCCAGGCCGTCTCAAACTGCTGCTCGTCCATCTCGGCGAACTCCCCGGCCTCCCCCCGGGCCTGCCAGCGGTCGAGGTAGTCATCCACATCCTCATCGGACACCTTCTGGATGATGTCGATGGGATAGATGGTCAGCGCCACCTCATAGCCGTCGTCGGCGCGCCTGCTCTCCCCCACCTCATATCTGCTGTGGGAATAGATCTGGTGAAAGAGCTCAGAGAGCTGGGGGGCAATGGTGGCGTCGCAGGCGTCCAGGTCGATGTCAAACCGATCTGCGAAATAGTCCACCTCCACGGCGATGCCGTCGGTGTAGAGGGCCTCCGCCTCCTCCTCGGTGCAGGAGACCTGCCGGAGGTACTCCTCAGTATACTGGTCGAGGTAGATCAGATCCAGGTTGCTCTGAACCAAATCGGCGGCGGAAAACCGGCTGCCGCAGCCGGTCAGCATCCCAAGGCAGGTCAGAGCGGCCAGCGCCAGCACCGCGATCCGCTTTGCCGCACATGCTGCAAGTTTCATCAGAATTCAAACTCCTTCGGGTCAGTTTGACCCCTATTATACCGGCATCCCCGGCGAAAGGCAAGGGCGATCACGCATTTTCCTCCGGGATGCAGATGGGCACCCCGTTGACCTCCACCCCGTCGCTGACCCGGATGACGATGCACTTGGCCCCGTCCACGATCCGGGTCTGGATCAGATTGCTGTGCTCCGGGCTGACCTGGATGACGATATCCGGGGCCTTGACCTCCAGGCGCTTGGTGTCCACCAGGTTCTGGGGGCTGAGCTGGGCGTCCTCCCCGAACTCCACGTTGAAGCGGGCGTCGAAGGCGGCGATGCGCTTCTGGCTGACGCCGCTGGCGGTGAGCACCGCCTCCAGCCCCCGCTTGGAGATGGTCAGCGGCTCGGGCTCCCTGCTCTCCTTGTGGTTGTCGATCATGGTGGAGAGGTGATCCTGCACCGCCTGCACCAGGGGCAGGCCGCACTCCTCCTCCAGCGTCTCCCCCAGCATGGTCTGGAAGGTCTCCCGCTGCACCATGGCCGGCTTGGGCAGGGCGGTGTGGAAGATCAGATCCACAAAGTCCTGGTGGTGGCCGGTCAGGTCGTGGGTGTAGTACAGGGCGTTATAGATATTGGTGGCCCGGTCGTCAAAGGCCGGAAACAGAAAGCCCAGCTCCGGGGCCCCCACCACCTGGTTGGCCGCGGCGATGTGGAAGCGGCTCTCCCGGCTGAGGTAGTTCAGCGTCGGCTTGGTCTCCTTCACCGGGCAGACGGCGCAGAGCACATAGCGGAACTGCTCCGAGGCGTTGTCCTGCTGTATTTCGCCGTCCCCGCCCCGGTAGGGCACGTCGTATGTGTTGTAGGTGAGCAGGATCAGGCTGTTGCCCTCCAGATCCAGGGTGGAGATGACCCGGCTGAAGAAGGCGTGGACGGTGTTGTCGTCCTCCAGCGCCGTGTCCCGCAGACCCATGAGCAGCCGGTGCTCGTCGCTGTCCACCACCTGCTGGGTGCGGAAGGTCACGTCGATCAGGTTCCGCCCGATGGCACCGGTCAGCACCCGGCGGAAGAGGGCCAGATATTTTTCGGCGTCCTCCACCGGCATCAGGCCCATGGACTCGTCAAACTGGGCGATGATCTCCCGGCGCTCGTTGACGTAGCAGCCCCGGATGCGGGTGATGTTGTGGCGGTCCGGGCGGAGGCGGCGGCGCAGCTCCGCGATCTCTTTTTCGTTCATATGTGTCTCCTTTGCTCAGGGGTTCACCACATTGATGGGCGCACCGGACAGATAGGCCCGGATGTTGTCGGCGGTGGTGTCCAGAATGCGCTGGCGGCACTCCCGGGCCGCCCAGGCGATGTGGGGGGTGATGATGCAGTTTTTCGCGTGCAGGAGGGGGCTGTCGGGCAGGATCGGCTCGTGGGAGACGACGTCCAGCCCCGCCCCGGCCAGCTTGCCCCGGTTCAGGGCGTCGGCCAGCGCCGCATCGTCCACCAGCCCGCCCCGGCTGGCGTTGAGCAGAATGGCCCCATCCTTCATCCGCGCGATGGCGTCGGCGTTCAGGATGCCCTCCGTCTCCGGGAAGAGGGGGCAATGCAGGCTGACCACGTCGGAGCGGGAGAGCAGGGTGTTCCAGTCCACATAGCGCCCGATGGCCCGGCCCTCGTCGCATAGGCTGGGGTTGACGGCCAGCACCTCCATCCCCAGGGCGGCGGCGATGCGCCCCACCTGGCGGCCGATCCGGCCAAAGCCCAGGATGCCCATGGTCTTTCCGGCCAGCTCGGTGAGGGGGCACTCCCAGTAGCTCCACTGGGGGCTGTTCTCCCACTTGCCCGCGTGGACGGTGGCGTCATGCAGGGCCACATGGGAGCACAGCTCCAGCAGCAGGGCGATGGTGAACTGGGCCACGGCCATGGTGCCGTAGGCCGGGACGTTGCACACGGCGACGCCCCGTTTCCGGGCGTGGGCCACGTCGATGATGTTATAGCCGGTGGCCAGAATGGTGACCAGCCGCACCCCGGGGCAGGCGTCCAGCACCCGGGCGTCGATGGGGGTCTTGTTGGTGATCACCACCTCCGCATCCCCGATGCTGCGGATGATGGCCCCGTCGTCCAGGGGCACCTGGTCAAAAATCGTCACGTCTCCCAGGGCCTGCACCGGCTCCCAGCTCAGGTCGCCGGGGTTCTCCACATAGGCGTCCAGAATGACTATTTTCATGCGCTTTCCCTCCTTTCGGGACATGGGATGGTTATTATAACACGAAAATCCCCGTTTGTGAACGAAAAAGTCCGCCCGGATAACCGGGCGGACTTTTCAGGCCGTTCAGGAAAGGGCCTTGACGGCGGCGGTGCCCGCCAGGAAGCCGGAGGAGAGGGCCCAGGACATGTCGTTGAGCACCTGCTTTTTCACCCCGTCCATGACGATGTGCCGCCCGGAGGCGAAGTCGCCGGTGACGTAGAGGCCCTCCACCAGCGTCCCATCGGGGCGGTAGGCCTGCATCTCCGGGTTGACCCGCACGCCGCCGAAGGCCCCGTCGGTGGACAGCGCGCCGCCGATGGCGTAGAAGGGCCCCTCCGTCAGGGGCACCATGTGGGCGGGATCCTTGAAGAAGCGCCAGTCCTCCCCCGCCGCGCAGGATGCGTTATACTCCTCCACCGTCGCCCGCAGGGCCGCCGGATCGAGGCCGATATACTCCGCCAGCTCCTCCCAGCTGTCCGCCCGGCCCAGGTCGTGGCTGCCCCGATCCAGATACTTCTGGAACATGGCGTCGATCTCCTCCAGGTCGGGCAGCGGCGGCATGGCAAAGATGTCGAAGTCGCCCTTCTCGGCGTTGCTGCGGGTGGACTCGATGGCCTGCCGCAGCAGGTTGGCGGAGTAGAGGAAGAAGGTTCTCCCCTTGGGGTGATGGATCAGGATGTGACCCGTGTCGAAGGGATCGATGCGGGGGGCCATGGGCTCGGCCACAAAGCGCCTGGCGTTCAGGTCCACCAGGATTGCGCTGTCCAGATGGGTCAGCACGTCCAGGTCACAGCGGTCGCCCAGGGCGCAGATCGGCCCCATAATGCGCAGGCAGAAGCTCTTGCGGTCCACAAAGGCCCCCACCTTCTCCGCCAGGGGCAGGCCGTCGCCGGTGTAGGCCGGGTTGCGGTGGGCGTTTTTCTCCACCTCCGCCTCGTTGAAGCCGGGCAGCACCTCGTCCACCACCGCCTTGTTGTTGATCCAGCTGCCGCAGGCCATCACGCAGGCCCGGCACGCCACCCGCACGTCCCCCTCCGGGGAGTCGGCGATGGCGGCCACAATGCGGCCGTTCTCCACCTCCACATCCTTGACCGGGGTCTGGGTCAGCAGCTCGACCCCCAGCTCCTGGCAGCGGCGGATGACCGCCTGCATGATGTACCGGCCGGAGCCGTTGTGGAAGTTGTCGATCTGGGGGCCCACCTGGCCGCGCACCGGGATGTCAAAGACATAGGGCCGGGGCTCGTACTTAGCCAGCACCTCCGGCGTCTCAAAGCTGCTGTACCAGTCAAAGAACGCGCCGGTGCCCAGCACCGCGTTGCGCACCAGCTCCGGGTCGAGCTGCCACATGGTCAGATCCATCATCTGACGGATGAAGGCGTTGGACTGGTCGGGGATGTCCCGCTCCGCCTGCCATTGGCTGCGGAAGGTGCGCATCGTGGAGGCGCAGAGCATCCCGCCCCCCAGGAACTTGGCCTTCTCCAGCACGACGACTTTCAGCCCGGCCTCCGCCGCCCGGGCCGCCGCCACCAGGCCGCTTCCTCCGCCGCCCAGTACCACAAGGTCACAGTTTTTCTCAATCATGATCGTGATCCCTCCTGATTCAATCTCTATGCTCTATTTTTACCAAATCTTCGCCCCTTTGTAAAGCCACCGGCAAAAATCGACCCGAAATTTGCAAGTCCGGCCCCTCTTTTTTGTGCAAACAAATGACAACGGCGCGCATTTCTGTTATAATAAACAAAACACTTTCACACCAGGAGGAATCGCTATGTCGGAGGATCGCATCGCCCAGGCCAGCCGCCGCTTTCTGGACGCCGTCGGGCAGAACGGCGTTCAGGCCCTGATTCGGACCGCCTCGGAAATCTATGACGCGCCGGTGGTGCTGACGGATCAGCTCTTTCACATTCGCACCGTCTGGCCGCAGGTCACCGGCCTGCCGGCGCTGGACCGCTGCATTCAGAGCGGAAATCTGGACTCCGCAGAGGAGTGGGCCGTGCTGGACGAGAACCTCTCCGGCATCGTCCCCTTCTATTCCACCTTCTACTCCAACACCGGCCATTGCGCCGACCTGCCCCGGCTCTATGGGGAGCTAGTGTGGGAGAACGAGGTGCGAGGGCACGTCATCGTCTATCTGAATGACCGCCCCCTGCAGGAGGAGGATCGGGAGATCCTGACCAAGCTGCTCAGCCTGCTGCTGCTCAAGCTGCGCCGCAACCTGGTGGGACTGGACACCTGGACCGCCACCCTCCAGGCCAAGCTGGAGGTGCTGCTCGACCCCACCACCCCCTTCCGGGTGCGGCAGCCCGCCATCGCGCTGCTGCAAAAGGAGATTCGGGGCAGCTATGGACTGATGGTGACCACCATCGGACAGCGGGCCTCCCAGCGGGCCTTTGCCGACTTCGCGGTCAACCAGATCCAGCATCAGTTCCGCAACCTCGTGGTGTTCCGCTATGACGACGCCATCGTCACCCTCTTTGGGGAGGTGCGCCGCAACTCCGTCACCAATCAGCTCCACCCCGAGCAGAATCAGCTGGTGCGCTGGCTGCTGCGCTACTTTGAGCAGTATGACCTGGTCAGCGGCATCAGCGACAGCTTTACTGACCTCTCCTCCACCTACGTCCACTACCGCCGGGCGCTGCTGACCGCAAAGATGGTGGAGCGCATGAAGGATCACAGCTACGGCCTGTTTGCCGACTTCATGCCCATGCCCATGATCGCCGCCCTGCTGGAGACCGAGAGCGCCGACACCTTCCTCGCCCCCCAGATCGGGGAGATGCAGGCCTATGACCGGGAGAACGGCACCGACCTGTTCCACACCCTGAACGTCTACGCCACCCACCTCTTCGACAAGGAGGCCGCGGCGGAGGCCCTGGGCATCCACAAGAACACCCTGGTCTATCGGGCGGGGCGGATCGCGGAGCTCTTCGACCTCGACCTGACCGACCGGCGAACCCAGCTGAATCTGGTTCTGAGCTGCTTCATCTGGAACCTCTCCCAGGGAGAGTAAGAACAGGATAAATCCCTTCGGCGCCCCGTGGATGCCGAAGGGATTTTTTCGTTCGTTATTCGATTTCCTCCATGACGCTCTTGTAGGCCGGACGGACGATCTTGCTGTTGCCCACCAGTTCCTCGATGCGGTGGGCGCTCCAGCCCACAATCCGGGCGGTGGCGAAGAGGGGGGTGAACAGCTCCGTGGGGATGCCCAGCATCTCATAGACAAAGCCGCTGTAAAAGTCCACATTGGGGCTGACGCCCTTGTAGATGCGGCGCTTCTCGGCGATGACCTCCGGGGCCATGCGCTCGATGTTGTTGTACAGGGTGAAATCCCGCTGTCTCCCCTTGGCTGCGGCCAGCTTTTCCACATACTGCTTGAAGACCTGCTCCCGGGGATCAGACAGGGAGTAGACCGCGTGGCCCATGCCGTAGATCAGACCCTCATGGTCAAAGGCCTGCTTATCCACAATGCGGCCAAGATAGGCCTTGACCTCCTGGGCGTCCTCCCAGTCGGAGACGTGGGCGCGGATGTCCTCCATCATCTCCATCACCTTGATGTTGGCCCCGCCGTGCTTGGGCCCCTTCAGGGAGCACAGGGCCGCCGCCATGGCGGAGTAGGTGTCGGAGCCGGAGGAGGTGACCACCCGGGTGGTGAAGGTGGAGTTGTTGCCTCCGCCGTGCTCCATGTGCAGCATCAGCGCCACGTCCAGCACCTTGGCCTCCAGGTCGGTATAGGAGCAGTCGGGCCGCATCATGCGCAGGAAGTTCTCCGCTGTGGAGAGGGTCGGATCCGGGCGGTGGATGTACATGCTCTGGTCATTCTCGTAGTGGTTATAGGCGTGATAGCTGCACGCGCACAGCATGGGGAAGATGGAGATCAGCTGTACGCACTGCCGGATCACGTTGTCCAGCCGGGTACTGGTGGCCTTCTCGTCGTAGGAGGCCAGGGTGAGCACACTCCGGGTCAGGGAGTTCATCAGGTCCTTGGAGGGGGCCTTCATGATGACGTCCC
>JAFVAS010000295.1 GCA_017480395.1 Oscillospiraceae bacterium
ACCACGGCGGGCAACGCCTCCGGACGCAACGACGGCGCCGCCTTCGTGTTGATGATGAGCGCGGATAAGGCCCGGGAGCTGGGGTATGAGCCCATCGCCCGGTGGGTCATGGGTGCGGACATCGGCGTTCCGCCCAGCCTGATGGGCATCGGCCCCGCCCACTCCAACCTGCTGGCCCTGAAACGGGCCGGGCTGACCATCGATCAGATGGATGTGATGGAGTGCAACGAGGCCTTTGCGGCCCAACAGCTCTCCGTCATCAGGGAAATGGAGAAGCGCAGCGGGCTGGTGATCGATCAGGACAAGTGGAACCCCAACGGCGGCGCGCTGGCCATCGGCCACCCCAACGGAGCTTCCGGCGCCCGGATCTGCATGTTCGCCATGAAGGAGCTGATGAGCAGGGGCGGCAGATACGGCCTGTTCAGCTCCTGCTGCGGCGGCGGCCACGGCACCACAACCATCATCGAAAACCTGAAGAGGTAATGGAGGAGAATACCATGGATATTGTAATTGTTGATGGCCTGAGAACTCCATTCGGCAACTTCGGCGGCACATTAAAGCAGTTTACGGCCACGGATCTGGCCACCATGGCGGTGGACGCCCTGCTGGACAAGACCGGCATCCTGGAGCGGGGGAGGGTGGACAGCCTGCTGTGCGGCTGCGCCCTGGGTGACGCCAACACCAAGGCCATTGCCCGATACATCGTGCTGCAGTCTAAGCTGCCCACGGATACGGCGGGGACCTTTGTGGAGATGCAGTGCGGTAGCGCCATCACTAGCCTGAACCACGCTGCGTGGAAGATCCAGGCGGGGATGGCGGAGATCGCCATCGTTGGCGGCATGGAGTCCTACAGCACCATGACGGCCAAGTTCCCCATGTCCCGACCCCAGTATTCCCTGATCCCACCCTACCCCATCGCCCAGGGGCGGACCCCCAATGCGGAGCGCAATGTGGATATGATCACCGTCAGCGACCGGCTGGCAGCCAAGTGGGAGATCTCCCGCACCGAGGCAGACGAATACGCCGTGCGCTCCCAGGAGCGGCTCCAGGCGTCCTATGAGGCGGGCATCGCCGGGGCCAACATGATCCCCGTGACCATTCCCGCTACCCGGAAGACCCCCGAGATCGTGATGGATCGGGACGAGTTCCCCCGGCCCGGCACCACCCTGGAGGGACTCAGCAGGCTGAGACCCGTCCGACCCGACGGCGTTACCACGGCGGGCAACGCCTCCGGGCGAAATGACGGAGCCGCCTTCCTGCTGGTCATGACCGCCGAAAAGGCAAAGGAGCTGGGCTATGAGCCCATGGCGCGCTGGGTGGGCGGCGCCCACTGCGGCTGCCAGGAGGATCTGATGGGCATCGGCCCTGCCTATTCCAACCTGAAGGCCCTGAAAATGGCCGGCCTCTCCGTGGGCGATATCGACGTCATCGAGTGCAATGAGGCCTTTGCGGCCCAGCAGCTCTCCGTCATCAAGGAGATGGAGCATCAGTCCGGAGCAAAGATCGACCAGAGCCGGTGGAACCCCAACGGCGGCGCGATCTCCATCGGCCACCCCAACGGGGCCTCCGGCTCCCGTATCGCCCTGTTTGCCATGAACCAGCTGATCCGCACCGGCGGCCGATACGGCATCATCTCCTCCTGCTGCGGCGGCGGCCATGGCACCACATCCATCCTTGAAAATCTGCGCAGATAACTGGAGGTACGACGAATGGAAATCAGAAAAGTTTGTGTGATCGGCGGCGGGCTGATGGGGCGTCAGATCGCCCTGTGCTCCGCCATCCACGGATATGATGTCGTGGTTTACGACTCCTTTGCCGGTGTGCCGGAGAAGGTTAGGGCCTGGGCGGAGGAGTATCTCGCCGGGCGAATTGCCAAGGGCAAGATGACCGAAGCGGAGGTCGCGGCGACCAAGGCGCGCTTTACTGTCGGGGACGACATGGAGGCGGCGGCCGGCGATGCAGACCTGGTCATCGAGGCCATTGTAGAGGTCTACGAGGCGAAGGAAAAGCTGTTCCGTCAGCTGAACGATATCATCCGTCCCGATGCCATTGTGGCAACCAACTCCAGCTACATGGTCTCATCCCTGTTTCAGAATTGCTTTGGCGACGCCTCCCGCCTGTGCAACTGCCACTTCTATAATCCGGCCCTGGTAATGAAGTTTGTCGAGGTGGTTCAGGGCCCTCACACCGCCGAGGAAACCGGAAAAACGGTCTTTGACTTCTGCAAGTCCATCGGGAAAATTCCCATCCTGATGAAGAAGGAGATCGCCGGGTTTGCCGCCAACCGCATCACCGGCGTGGTCAACCAGGAGGGCCGGTATCTGGTTCAGAACGGATATCTGACGCCGCAGGAGGTGGATATCGCCTGCGAGGAGGGCCTGAAGTATCCCATGGGCCCCTTCCGGCTGATGGATCTGACCGGCGTGGACCTGACCTATGACCTGCTGAAGGCCCTGTATGAGGGCGGTGCGCCCAAGCCCGACTGCTATGACCTGATCGAGGGAATGGTGAAGGAGGGCCGGCTGGGCCGCAAGACGGGACACGGCTTCTACGATTACGTCTGACTCATTTCATTTTTTCTTCCGTTTAAACACATCAAGGCGCAGAGTCCTATGACTCTGCGCCTTGATGTGTTTCTGCCGGACAGGGCGGCTGTGCTGTTCAGCATCCGCTATGCTTCCGCTGTCCAAATGCTGGACAGAACTATAACAATCCTGTATAATGTCCCCGGGATTGTTATAAAAAACGCTTGAATTTTCCAACATTCAAAAATTGTGCGATTTCATTTGGAGGGATGGACAGATGTGCCCACAGCGACAGGACAGCATTCGGGAGCGGGTCAACTATGACGCGCCGGATCTGCCCCTCTATATCCACCGGTCGATCCTATCCGACTACGCCCCGTCCCTGTCCGCCGTCTGCCACTGGCATGACGATGTGGAGTTCATGTATATGTGCCGGGGGCATATGGATTACAATGTGGACGGCACCATCTACCACATGGACGAGGGGGACGGGATCTTTGTCAACTCCAACCGCCTGCACTATGGGTTTTCGCCGGACGGCAGCGACAGCGAGTTTATCTGCATTCTCCTCACGCCCACCCTCCTGAGCGCCACCGCCTACATCGAGCAAAACTATATCCGACCGGTCACCGGGAGCCAGCGCCTCCGGGCGGTGGTGCTGGAGCGGGAATGCGCCGATGACGCCGCGCTGCTGACGCTGCTCCAGCGCATCTGGAGCGTTTACCAGAGCGGAGCGCCGGACTATGTGCTCCAATTGCAGAGCCTGTTTTACCGGGTGTGGCAGGAGCTGTTCCGCCGGGTTCCCGGGGAGCAGACCGGCGCGGCGGATCAGGGGGATCGGCTGAGCCTCAAGATGATGCTGGGCTTCATCCACGACCACCATGGGGAGCGCATCACCGCCGCCGACATTGCCGCCGCGGGCTTCGTCAGCCAGAGCAAGTGCTTCCGGCTGTTCCGCCGCTATATCAACCGCACGCCGGTGGAATGCCTGACGGAGTATCGGCTGAAGGTAGGCTGCCAGCTGCTGGCGGAGACGGATCTCAGCGTCACGGAGATCGCCGCCCGAACCGGGTTCGTCAGCTCCAGCTATTTTGCGGAGCGGTTCCGCCAGCACTACGGGTGTACCCCGCTGCAATTCCGGCGGCGCAGCGGCGGCCCGTCGGCCTGGCAGCTGGTGGAGCGCTGAGCCTACCGGCTGCGCAGGGCGGCCTCCTCGGCCAGGTCGTCCGGATCAATGGGCCGATCCCTGAAATAGAAATCCATATCCCGGTCACTGATTGCCCGGAGCACCCGGCAGGGGTTGCCTACGGCGATGACGTTGGCCGGGATGTCCTTTGTCACCACGCTGCCCGCCCCGATGACACTGTTCTCCCCGATGGTCACCCCGGGGCAGATGGTGACGTTCTCGCCGATCCAGACGTTGTCGCCGATGGTCACCGGAGCGGTGTACATGTATTCCCGCATGTCCGGGCGGATGGGGTGCCCAACCGTGGCGATGGTCACGCAGGGGCCGAACAGCGCGTTTTTCCCCACCGTGATCATGCCGTCGTCCACAAAATTGCAATTGAAATTCACATAGGTGCCTTCCCCGAGAATGATGTGGCGGCCATAGCAGAAATACAGGGGAGGCTCGATCCAGACGTTGCCGCTTTTTTCGTGCAGCATCTCCTTCTGGATGCGGAATCGCTCCTCCAGGGTGTCGGGCGTCGTGGCGTTGAAGGCGATCATCCGCCGCTTCGCGTCGCTGCGCTCCTCCGGCAGTCCCTCGCACATATCGGTGAACAGCTTGCCTTGCAGGATTCGCTCGTGCATATTCATGGGTATTTCCTCCTTATGCATCCGGTGCTGTGGGGTATTTGATGGGGTCGTCGCTCTGTGCCCAGAGCCGGGCCATGTGGCGCTGGGCCTCCGCATCGGCGGGAATGCCCCGGAAATAGGTGTTTCGATCCGCCTCGGTGATGGCGCGCACCACATGGCAGGGGTTGCCCGCCGCCACGCTCCAGGCGGGGATGTCCCGGGTAACCACGCTGCCCGCCCCGATCACGGTGTTGTCGCCGATCTGTACGCCGGGCAGGATCACCGAATTGCCGCCGATCCACACGTTGTGTCCGATGGTGACGCCGATGCCGTATTCGTAGGCGGTGTTTCGTGCGGCGGGATGCACGGGGTGTCCCGCCGTGTAAATCGCCACGTTTGGCGCCATCTGGCAGTTGTCGCCGATGGTCACCGGGGCCACGTCGATGATGGTGCAATTGTAATTGGCAAAGAAGTTTTTGCCCACATGGATGTGGCTGCCATAATCGCAGTAGAAGGGCGGATTGAGAAACGCGCCGTCGGAGGAGCCAAACAGCTCCTTCACCACCGCAGCGATTCCCTCAAAGTCTGACCGATCCATAAAGTTCAGCTTTTGCAGCAGTCTCCGGCATTTCTTCTGCTCCGCAAACACCGCGTCGTCCGAGATGTATAAGAGTTGACGGTCTCTTCGTTCCATGTTGGTCATACGGCACCTCCGTGCGTCAAATTTCTCAGCCATTTGTATTTTCGGTAATGGGCGATCTCAAAGGGGATCTTGCCGATCTCGTCAAAATTCAGGATCAGGTAGACCGCCATCACCGGCCATTTCAGCACAAAGGCGGCCAGGGCGGCCAGCGGAATGATCACACACCACAGGTTGATCAGGTCGCAGAGGAAGCCGAACCTGGTGTCCCCTCCGGCGCAGAACAGCCCTCCGATCAGCACCCCGTTCAGCGATTTTCCCACGAGATAGAGGGCGCTGATGCCCGTCATGGCGCGGAGATATTGGGTCGCCTGCCCGGTCAGATTTCCGCCCAGGCGCAGCAGGAGCGGGGTGAGCGCCAGCAAGGTGCCCCCGGCGATTGCGCCGGACAGGAGGGAGATTCGAATCAGCCGTTGGCCGCAGGCTTTGGCCTGCTCCAGCGCGCCCGCGCCCAATCGGTTCCCCACCAGAATCCCGCTTCCCGCGCCCAGGCCGGTGCAGAAGCACAGCAGGATGGTCCGGACGATGCTGACTATGGCGTTTGCCGCCACCGCGTCGCTGCCCAGATGGCCCATGATGACCGAGGCCATGGAACAGCCGCAGCCCCAGGTGATCTCGTTGGCGAGGACGGGGAGCATGAGGCGGGTGAACTGAGTGCTGAGCGACCGGCGGCGGCGCAGAACGGATTTGGGGCGAACCTGGATCTGCCCCGGACGGCGGCAATGGCAGAGACACAGCAGCAGCTCGACGGCCCGGGACAGGGTGGTCGCCAGGGCGGCACCCAAAATGCCCAGGGCGGGCAGCCCCATCCATCCGAAGATCAGACACAGGTTCAGGCCGATGTTCAGCACAACGGCGGCGGAGCTGTAAAGCGCGCTTCGGAGGACCTGGCCGCTGTTCTTCATGATGTTCAGGTACATCTGGGAGAAGCCCATCATCAGATAGGACGGACTGACCATGCGCAGATAGGGAATGCCCAGCTGGATCAGGGCCGGATCGCCGGTGAAAACGCGCATGAGCAGCTCCGGAGCGCCCAGCGCCGCCGCCGTGAACAGGAGCGAGACCGGCAGGGACCATCGGAGATACAGCCCCAGGATCTGCTCCACAGAATCGACGTCGCGGATGCCCCAGTATTGAGCGGCCAGGGTGGAGGCGCCGATCATAAAGGCGGCGTGGAACAGGGAGAGCACGAACTGCACCTGACCGGCAAGGGAGATGGCGGACAGAGCGCTCTGATCCAGAAGTCCCAGCATCAGCGCATCCGAGGCGCTGACCAGCGAGGTCAGCAGGGCCTGGAGCGCGATGGGAAGCACCAGAGTGAAAAGCTCTTTCCAGAAGGGCGGATCGGACCGAATGCGCAAGTGGACTCCCTCCTCGCGGTTTTCTTTTATGATACCGCAAAATGGAAGCGCAGACTAGCGCAATTCTGCTTGTTTCTATCACATTTGCGTCAATCTGCCTGACCTGTGCAGCAGCCCGGAATGCACTCTCTGCGAAATGAAAACAGCGCCCCGGATCAATCGATCCGGGACGCTGTTTTGCTGACGGCGTGGTATGTGTGCCGACGCTTGAATCGCGCTGCGGTTCCGTATTCTCCCGCTCCATCTGCGCCCGGAGGGCGGCAATGACCTGCTGCGTGTGGATCTGCGCGCCCTCGGTGGACAGATGGTTGTCCGTTCCATAGAGGTAGACGCCGCTCCACAGGGAGTCTTCCAGCTCGGTGATGATGGGGACGCAGAGATTCTCCCGCAGGTAGCGGTCCAGCTCCGCCCGGGCCTCCGGCGTGCTGTCCTCGGAGAGGGCCAGGGCATTGCGGGGGGAATAGGCGTAGTATACGGTGACGCCCCGATCCAGAAAACGCCGGTACATCCGGTTCATGGGATCGAGGTAAGTCTCCTTGGGAAAAGCGGTGACCGTATAGTGAATTGGAGCGCCGAAGACCGGCAGGGAGGAGGAGGCGTTGGGGCGGGGCACCACATAGTCCCCGTACACGTTGTAGCTGGGGCTGTCCACCGGGTTTCCGTCCTCGTCAAAGTCGGCGGCGGACAGGGCATAGCTCTTTTTCGTCATGGGGTCTTTGGCGGTGAGATACTGCTCCAACGGGGTGAATATCGCGCCGTACCGCCGCAGATCCAGCAGGGCCAGCGTGTCATAATTGGACTCCATCAGGTTGAAGAACCGACATTCGATGTCGTTTGTGGTGCAGAACTGAAATTCAGAGATGTCAAACTCCGGGCTGTGGATCAGGATGTCCCCCTCCCCCATGCAGGAGAGGATCAGATCCAGCTGGGGCATCGCGCTGGTGTAGGCGAACACCCCCATGTTGACAATTTCATACTCGGGAAAGGCCGCGTCCAGGGCGGCGCAGTCATACCCGAAGCGGACGGAGGAGCCGGCGAACAGCACAATTTTTTTCCGATCCTTCAGGCGCACAAGCCGGTCAAACTTGTCCTGGAACGTGTCAAAATAGGTCCCGCTGTAAACAGGCCGCTCTGCGGCGTTCAGGTGCAGAGTGGACAGGTTTTCACAGCCTGCAAATGCCGGATCGCCGATGGAGTGAATGTTGTCGAAGAGGTACAGGGTTGACAGGGTGCAGCTCCGAAAGGCGCCATCCTCCAGCGTATACAGCGTATCGGGCAGAATGACCGTCCCGCAGTCCGCATTTTGAAAGGCACCCTCCGCGATGCACCGAACCGGCTGGCCATCCAGCGCCGCCGGGACGGTGACTGTACTCTCGTGCCCCAAATAGGCGGTGATGGCTGCGCCGTTGGGATCCTCCCGCCATTGGAACAGCGCCTCCGGGGACCAGCGGCTCCACTGTGCGTAGAGCGTCAACCCCTCCGACGGCTCCACCCGGCTGCCCAGCCCCACCGCCGTGCCGGAGCCGTCCGGGCGGGTGTTCCAGCCGGTCAGGGTATACCCCGACCGGGTGAACAGATCGGTGGCGGTATTCCACCGCAGATGGGAGGGGGTAACCGGAACCTCGACAGCGGGCGCGCCGGAGCCGTCGTTGCAATCATATAGGATCACCGCATCGCTGTATGCCACCGTGAGGGAAACCACGGTGGAGTATCGAACATCGGGGACGGTCAACCGAATGCCGCCGCTGCTGCTGGGGGAA
This sequence comes from Oscillospiraceae bacterium, assembly GCA_017480395.1. Taxonomy (GTDB): domain Bacteria; phylum Bacillota; class Clostridia; order Oscillospirales; family Oscillospiraceae; genus UMGS1766. The sequence continues at coordinate 8,144 of JAFVAS010000295.1, forward strand.
AGGGCGTAATTTTCGCAGTCCGCCCCGGTGACGGTATAGCCGTCGTCGCATTGGATATAGAATGTGGCGTCCGTCCCGGGGGCCACGGTGCGCGTATAGTCGTCACAGGTGAACCCGGTGCCCTCCTCCAGCACCACCTGACAGTAAAAGGAATTGGCGGGGGATTGCCTCCCGCAGGCGCACAGGAGCAGAAGGCAGAGTACGGCCGGAAACAGCGTCCAATGCCTCATGCCGTGCGCCCCCCTTCGTTCCGAAACCCGGTGTGTTACGGCTCCCCGGGCGAAGACGCCGGAATGGGGAGCATGATGTCGACCTGAAAGAGCTGCTCCTCCGTGGAGATGGAAAAGCTGCCGTCATATTTTTCCACGATGCGTCGGATGCTGAGCATTCCGTAGCCGTGGTAAATCTTGTCCTCCTTGGTGGTGAGGGGAATGCCATCCTGAAACTCCAGCTCGCCCTCGAAGTGATTCTCGACGTGGATGAGCAGCAGCTGGTTGATCCTGCGGACGGACAGGTGGATAAAGCGTTTCTCAGGCGGCAGGAGGATTTCGTACTCGATGGCGTTGTCAAGCATATTGCCGAACAGGGAAAAGATATCCATGACATCGACAAAATCCATCTGATCGCCCTCGGCGATACAGGTGAACTGGATGTCGTTGGTGGCACAGTGCAGACGCTTGTCCGTCAGCACCACATCCAGGGTCTCGTTGCCGGTGCGCACGGCGCTGTTGTAAATGGCGACAGACCGCTCCAGGTCATCCAGATACACGGGATCGACCTGCCCGGTCTCCCGCAGGTGCCGGATCTGATGCTTCAGGTCGTGGCACTTGATGTTGAGCGCGTCGATATTCTCCTTGATCAGATGATACTGGCGCTGCTCCTCCAGCCACAGCATCTGCATGGTGTGCAGCTCGGCGCGCTCCTTGGCGGAGGCCAGGATCAGCACCTGCAAAAGCAGCATGAACACATAGAAGACGATCTCCCCCAGGTTCAGGAGGTTGTAGAAAAACAGATTATAATTTGCAATATTCTGGCTCTCAAAATAGAAGATCGGGGTCAGGATACACACCAGGAGGATCAGCAGCAGGGCGTTCAGCATGGGGATCTCGCTGCCCCGGAGCTGCTGCATTTTCCGTCCCACGGTCAGAAAGATGAACAGATACACCGCAACAAAGCTGCCGATGTAGAGGAGGATGTGGGGAATGGAGCCCTCGACGAAATAGGGGCTGAGGGTGCTGTTCTGCCGGCACAGGGAGGCGACGATCAGGAACAGGCGGTCCGTGATATACCAGGTTACAAAGCCGGAGCCAAAATAACCACGCCTCGTGTCATACCCAGTTTTATGGTAGAAGTCGGATTATCATTTAAAAACACCTGTTCAATAGCTGCTTCATCAGGATGATAAGTTTCAATAACCTCATTAAGCATACGATGAATGATTGC
>JAFVAS010000296.1 GCA_017480395.1 Oscillospiraceae bacterium
GCCCATCAGCCGGCAGAACTTCGGCAAGGCCGTCACCGTGGAGCAGCTGCGGGAGATCTGTGATGAGCTGATCGACCAGGGCGCCCACAACATCAACCTGGTCAACCCCACCCACTTCGCCCACGTCCTGCTCCGGGTGCTGGGGGAGGGGCCGGGGGCAAAACTCCCGGTGCCCGTGGTGTGGAACACCGGGGGATATGAGCGCCTCGAAACCCTGCGGGCGTTGGAGGGGAAGGTGGATGTCTACCTCCCCGACCTCAAGTATCTGGATGCCGCCCCCGCCGGGCGCTACTCCGGCGCGCCGGATTATCCCGAGGTGGCCCAGGCCGCCATCCTGGAGATGTTCCGCCAGACCGGGCCCTGTCAGTTCGACGGGGAGGGGATGCTCCGACGGGGAGTTGTCATCCGGCACCTGATTCTTCCGGGCCAGGTGGAGGGGGCCAAGGCCGTCATGGACTGGGTGGCGGCCAACTTCGCCCCGGGGGAGGTGCTCTTCTCCCTGATGAGCCAGTATATCCCCTTCGGCCACGCCGCCGATTTTACCGAGATCGACCGCCCCCTGCGCCGGGGGGAGGCCCGGAAGGCGGCGGAGTACATGGCCCTGCTGGGGCTGGAGGGGTTTGTCCAGGAGCCCACCGCCGCCACGGAGCGGTATATTCCGAGCTTTGATTTGACAGGCATATAACAAAGCCCGTGCGTTTTCGCACGGGCTTTGTTTCATCGATTCAATTCTGCGCCAGGTACTCCTCCAGGCAGAGGCCGGACTCATAGATCAGCCTGGCCTGCTCGACGCCCACATAGCGGTAGTGCCAGGGCTCGTAGTCGGTCTGGGTGATGGAGACCTTGTCCTCCGGGTAGCGGAGGATAAAGCCGTACTGCCAGGCGTTCTCGGCCAGCCAGTCGTAGACCTCGTACCCGGCGGAGTGGACGCCGTCGGCGTTGATATCCACCGCCAGGCCGGTCTGATGCTCGCTGGTGCCCACGGGGTTGACCCAGAGCAGGGCCTCCGCCTCGGCGTCGGCGCGGGAGTAGCCCTGATCCAGATACTGCTGGATCCGCTCGTCCATCAGCTCCTGCTGGTGCTCGGCGGAGCGGAAGCCCGAGGCGACGACGGGGTAGACCCCCTGGGCCCGGGCGTCGTCAAACATCCGCTGGAGGTCGGGGTAGATCTCGGCGGCCACCTGACTGCCGTTGGAGAGGGTGATCAGCTCCACGGAATAGTCCGCCGGGAGGGGATTGTCCTTGTTGACCAGCAGGATGGAATCCGTGTCCTCCGGTGTGGCCGTCTCCTCCGGCGTCTCCGGGGTGTCCGGCGCTTCCGTATCCTCTGGAGCCGCCTCCGGCTCGTCGGCCTCCGGCGGGGCGTCCGGCGTCGAGACGGCGGGGGAGGGCTCCGCCTCCGACGTGACGGCGGAGGCACCGGGGGCAGTCGTCTTGCCCGGCTGGTTCAGCAGCCTGGAGCCATAGTAGCCCCCGAAGCCGACCAGGGCGATGAGCAGCAGGAGGATGACCAGGTTGCGGAGGGGATGCCCCTTCTTGCGGCGCTGGGCCTCCCGCTTGCCGCGCGGTTGTGTTGCCATGATGGGTTCTCCTTTAAGTTGACATAATGAAATCGATCAGTCCTGCTCCACCAGCATGAGGCAGCCGTCCTTGTCATAGCGCAGCAGGGACATCTCCATCTTCTGGTTGCGGGAAATCTCGTCCATCTTGATCTGGTCGGTGATCGAGGCCACAAAGGTGTAGGCCACGCCGTGCTTTTTGGCCCGGCCGGTGCGGCCGATGCGGTGGACATAATATTCCTGCTCGTCGGGCACGTCGTAGTTGAAGAAGGCGTCCACGTCGTCGATGTCCAGGCCCCGGGCGGCCACGTCGGTGGCCACCAGCACCCGCACCTCCCCGTTGCGGAAGGACTGGAGGGTCTGCTCCCGCACCTTCTGGGGGATATCCCCGTGGATGGGGGCGCAGGAGATGCCCTGCATCTTCAGCAGGGCGGCCAGCCGGTCGGTCATGTTCTTGGTGTTGCAGAAGGCGATGGCCCGCTCATAGCCGCCGTTGCGCACCAGGGCCACCATGGTGGGCAGCTTGCGCTCCCGGTCGTCCAGGTCGATGCGGTACTGCTGAATGTCGGGGCGGTTCTCCTCCACGGGGCGGACGGTGATCTCCACCGGGTCGCGCTGATAGACCCAGGAGATGTCCATCACCTCCCGGGAGATGGTGGCGGAGAAGAGGCCCAGGTTCTTGCGCTGGGGCATCATGTCCAGGATCCTGACCACGTCCTCGATGAAGCCCATGTCCAGCATCCGGTCGGCCTCGTCCAGGACGACGGTGAGCACCTTGTCCAGCCTGACGGTGTGGCGCTTGTGCATGTCCATCAGGCGGCCGGGGGTGGCAACCACGATCTGGGGCCGCTTTTTCAGCTGGTTGATCTGCTTGTTGATGGGCTGGCCGCCGTAGAGGCAGACGGAGCGGATCCCCTCCCGGTATTTGAAGAGCAGCCGCAGCTCGTCCTGGATCTGGAGGGCCAGCTCCCGGGTGGGGGCGAGGATGAGGGCCTGCACCTCGGCGGCCTCGGGATCGATGTGCTCCACGATGGGGATGCCGAAGGCGAAGGTCTTGCCGGTGCCGGTGGGGGCCTTGGCCACGATGTCCTTCCAGTCCATCATATAGGGAATGCTGCCCCCCTGCACCGGGGTGGCGTTGACATAGCCCTTGTCCCCCAGGGCGCGCATGATCTCCGGGGAGAGGCCCAGGGAGTCGTATCGGATATTCTCGTCAACTTCGACGCCGTTGATTTCCATATCGAACGTATTCCTTTCTGTCTTTCTGTGTGTACAGAGAAGATTTTAGCATATTTCCCCCCGCGTTGCAAGCCGGGGAGACGCCGGGACGGCTTTTTTGGCCGATGGCATGGAAAGTCCAGGAAAAGCCGCCGCTTTATTTGACATAACAACAGGAATCGTGTATAATATCCTCTGTATCTGGCCGATTTGTGCGCACGGCTGCGCAGCGGAAGCAAGAGGTATGCTATGATTCGATTCGACAACGTGAAAAAGACCTATCCCAACGGGACCCATGCCCTGAACGGTCTGAGCTTTGAGCTGAAGGACGGGGAGTTCGCCTTCCTGGTCGGCCCCTCCGGCGCGGGCAAGAGCACGATCCTCAGCCTGCTCACCGCCGAGGAGCCCATCACCGACGGCAACCTGATGGTCAACGGCTACAACCTGAACACCATCCGCCCCCGGCAGGTGCCCTACCTGCGCCGCAGCCTGGGCATCGTGTTCCAGGATTTCCGGCTGATCCCCAACAAGACGGTCTATGAGAATATGGCCTTCGCCATGCGGGTCATCGGCGCGTCCAACAAGGAGATGAAAAAGCGCATCCCCTATGTGCTGGATCTGGTGGGCCTGGCCGACAAGCAGGACCGCTATCCCGACGAGCTCTCCGGCGGTGAGCAGCAGCGGGTGGCCATCGCCCGGGCCCTGGTCAACAACCCCAGCACCATCATCGCCGACGAGCCCACCGGCAACCTGGACCCGGACCGCTCCCTGGAGATCATGACCCTCCTGGAGATGATCAACGCCCTGGGCACCACCGTGCTGGTGGTCACCCACGAGAAGGCCCTGGTCAACCATTTCAGCAAACGAGTGATCCATATCGAGGACGGCAAAGTCGTCAGTGACGAGGAGGACGGTTACTACATCTATGAGCAGACAGAAGAGAAGAAGGAGCCATAATTTCGGCTACTATATCCACGAGGGCTTTCGCGGCATCTTCAGCCACGGCTTCATGTCCGCCGCCGCCATCATCATCATCGCGGCCTGCCTGCTGATCACCGGCAGCTTCTCCCTCGTGGCATTGAACATCGAGCACAACCTCGACCAGCTCATGGCCGAGAACGAATTTCTGGCCTATGTGGACGAAAATCTCGACGAGGCGGACGCCCGGGCCCTGGAGGGCAGCATCGCCGCCGTCGGCAACGTCGCGGAGGTCACCTTCATCAGCCGGGAGGAGGCCAAGGAGACCTACCTGAAGGACATCCAGGCGGACGACGCCCTCTACGCCAACCTGCCCGACAGCGTGCTGCGCCACCGGTTCTCCATCCGGGTGGACGACATCAGCCTGCTCTCCGACACCATCTCCCAGGTGCGCCAGATCGGCGGCATCGCCGACATCTCCGCCGCCCTGGATGTGGCCAACGGCTTTGTCACCCTGCGCAACGTGGTTACCATCGTGGCCATCGGCATAGTGGTGGTGCTGCTGGTGATCTCGCTGTTCATCGTCTCCAACGCCATCAAGCTGGCCACCCTCTCCCGGGAGGGGGAGATCGCCATCATGAAGATGTGCGGCGCCACCAACGGCTTCATCCGCATGCCCTTCGTCTACGAGGGGGTCGTGCTGGGCCTGGCCAGTGCCCTGATCGCCTTCGCCTGCCAGTGGGGGCTCTACGCCCTGCTGATCCAGGCGGTGGAGACCTCCACCAAGATGCACCTGGTGGCCATCCTGCCCTTCGAGGGCCTGGCCCCCTGGGTGGCCTGTATCTTCGGCGGCGTGGGCCTGATCGTCGGCGTGGTGGGCAGTCTGGTCACCATCCGCAAGTATCTGAGAGTGTGACGGGAGGCGATTTCCGATGAGCAGTCCAAAGGGAAAGAAGAAGAACAAGTACGGCTGGGATCGCCGCCGCATCATCACCGCCGTCATCGCCGGTGGGATGTGCCTGCTGCTGCTGATCCCTCTGATCACCCAGGTGTTCCTCTACGCCGGGATGTAATTGTAACACCGTCAATTCTGCGCGGGCCTCGACGTGGGGCCCGCGCATCATAGAAAGGAGTTTTTGCTATGAAGAAGGATCTGGGTGTGGTGCAGGCGGTCTATCCGATGCCGGTGCTGATGGTGGCGGCCTACGACGAGGACGGCGTGGTCAACGTGATGAACGCCGCCTGGGGCATGATCTGCAACGGGGACCGCATCGCCCTGTTCATTGACGAGGAGCACAAGACCACGCAGAACCTGCTGAAGACCAGGGCCTTCACCGTCAGCCTGGCCGACCGGGCCCACATGGACGGGGCGGATTTCTTCGGCATCGCCACCGGCAACAAGATGCCGGACAAGTTCGCCCGCACCGGCTACACCGCCGTCAGGAGCGCGCATGTCAACGCCCCCATCATCGAGGAGTTCCCGGTGGTCATGGAGTGCGAGCTGGCCGACGTGGTGGAGAACGAGAGCTTCTACTGCATCGTGGGCAAAATCGTCAACACCGCCGCCGAGGAGCGGGTGCTGGACGAGAAGGGGAAGGTGGACCCCGCCAAGGTGGAGGCGCTGATCTTTGACCAGTTCCGCCACGACTACTATGTCACCGGCGAGAAGGTGGGCAGGGCCTGGAACGCCGGCGCGGGGCTGATGAAGCAGTAAACTATTTTCCCTTTACACCACTTGAACAGACAGCGCCCTGGGCGAAGGTGCCATCCCAGGAGCTGAGCGACGCGATCATCAAGGCACGCAAGGACAAGGCAGAGGATGAAGAAAATGATTCAAAAGCTTACTTCACTTGACTCCTACACGGATTTCATTCATGATGTAAATCGTGATACTGCTTTTTCTGATCCGATGCTTTCGACGCAGGAAAACATAGCGGTTAATCTTTATCAGGCCGCCGAAAAACCGAATCACCATGTACTTGGGGTATTCCATGACGGTGTGATGACTGGACTGTTTGTGTTCCTGATTACAGAGGATGAGCGGTATATCGAAATGCTCGTCGGACTATCCCGTTTAACCGCAGCCTATGAGGAAATTGCCGAATACTTGCAGGCAAATTACCCGGGTTTCCAGGCTGATTTTGTATTCAACCCTGCCAACACCCTGCTGCGGGAATTGCTGACC